>JBIIGU010000023.1:0-8121 GCA_044236275.1 Bacteroidia bacterium
CCAACAGCTAATTGTGTGATGAGCGCTTTGGGAATAACAGGAGCACCTGCTGTTACGATTATCTTATTAAACGGAGCAAATTCGGGCCAGCCTTTTGTGCCATCACCACATTTCAACACGGGTTTGTAACCCATTTTGCCAAGCAGCAGTTTTGCTTTTTTATAGAGTTTTTCATGCCTTTCTATAGAGAAAAGCTCAACACCCATTTCAAGTAGGATTGCTGCCTGATAACCCGATCCGGTTCCAATCTCCAAAACCTTTTCGCCCTTGTGCACTTGCAGAACCTGTGTTTGATAAGCAACGGTGTATGGCTGAGAAATGGTTTGCCCTTCGTCAATCGGAAAGGCCTTGTCTACATACGCATGGGCGTAAAATGTTTTATTAAAAAAGAAATGGCGTGGCACTTTGAGCATAGCATTCAGCACGGCCTTATCCGTTATCCCTTTTGCTGCAAGTTCTTCCACCAGTTTTTTTCTTGCGCCTTTGTGTTTGTATTCATCAATCATTTCGCTTGCAATTAAGCCATGAGTAACGCTAAAATAGGCACTCAATTGTAAACACCTGTTTGAAAAGGACTATTCTGTGTATACTTTTCTGTTTTTTTATGGTTTAGCCGGCTCCTTTTCGTTAATAAGTGCAAATGGGAGCAGTATAGCCTGCCAATATCTTTGATTTATCAAATTATGATAAAAATAGGCATTATAGGAGCCAATGAGTTGTGCAAACAACATATTAGCCAGTTGCAGACATTAGAAGAATTTGTAATTACAGGCCTGTTTGATCAGCATCAGGATAATGCCCATGAAATCTGCCGCCAGTTTAATATTCCTTATATAAGTGATGTTGCTCAATTGATAGAATCTTCTGATGCACTGGATATTCTCTCACCGGTTGGTACCCATTTTCGTTATGCTTCAAAAGCTATTATGCAATCAAGGCATGTTTTGCTTAATGGCCTTATCTCTGAAGATGTAAGGGAAGCAAAGCAGTTAAATGAGCTTGCCATTGAGGCCAATGTTAATATCAAGATATTGCATGAAGACAAGTTTCATCCGGAACTTAAAACGTTGAAGCGTATTACTAAAAAGCCAACTTATATAGAATGCAACCGATTTCAGCAAAAAGTGCTCAGTATATCAAATGACTCTCTGATTTTTGGTATGTTATTGCACGATATAGATTTGCTCATTACTGTAGTAGGTTCTAATGTGCGTAAGGTAGTTGCCAATGCATCACGAATTTTTAACACATACATTGATTTTATAAACGTGCGGATAGAATTTGAGAATGGATGTATTGCCAATATAAACTGCGGCAATTTTGAGCGCAGCGGAGCCAATAAAATATTAATCTATCAAAAAGGTGATTGTATTTCATTGGATTTAGAAACATTTCATATTAAACATATGGAAAAGAATGACAAAGGAATGCTGGAAGAGGTGCCTGTTAGTCAATCTAAAACAAAATCAGAAGATATTATTCGCAATGAGTTGCAGCATTTTGCTCAAACCATATTAAACAGGCAACGCATTACGCATGATACCTATCAATCCTTTCAATCGCTGCGCATTGCCCATCAGATCATAGAAAAATTGCACCCCACAACTTTGTTTGATGCATAGCTGCAGGCTGATATTAGTTTAATCAAACTAATCAAATAATTTTGCATCCGGTGAGAATCATTTTTATTTTATTCTGTCTTTTTGGTTTTATTACTTCCTGCGCATTGCTTGATAATGAAGAGGCAACTGTGCCGGCCTATATTTACGTGCCACAGGTTAAGTTTATAACGCAGCCAAGCAAAGAGGGCGACAGTATTCATAAATTTGTAGATGTTTGGGTTTCTAAATCAGGTTTGGCAATGGGCACCATAGGTATACCTGCTTTGCTGCCGATAAAGTTTACCGATTCAACAGATATAACGCTAGATGCAGGAATACTTAAATCCGGTATGAATGATGAGCGCATTCCTTATCCGCTTATTTTGCCATACACAAAAAGAATGAGGCTTGTTCCGGGCAAGGTTGATACCATCGTTCCTGAATTTATGTATTACCCTCAGGCCAAATTTCCGATTTTTGAAGATTTTGATGTGATAGGTTCTTTCTTCGAACTGAACTCATTATACAAGCAAACGGGTGATACTATTCTTCGTGTGCAGGATAAGCTTGCGCTGATACCGGGCAAAAATTCCGGGCAGTTGGTGCTATCGCCCACCACCACCACATACCAGTTGCTTGCAAGCAATCCGTTAAACAATTTACCCGGTGGCAATTCTCCTGTATTTCTTGAGCTTGATTACAATACCAATTTGCCTTTGGATATAGGCTATTATTACAGAGAGCCCGGTCAATCGGCCGAAACTCGCTCATCTATTGTTCAGCTTTTTCCAACCAATGGCTGGAACAAAGTTTATATTGCATTAAATCTGGAAATAGCTTCACGCAGGGTAGGTACTTCTTTCAGATTTTATATAGGCATCTTTAATCCCAGATTAGAAAAAGCAGAGATTTTTCTTGATAACTTAAAAGTGGTTTACCTTGACTAAGATTAAGCAGAAACATACCGCTTTATTTGTGTTGCTTGATTATGCTTCAGCTTCCATAGCATGGATTACTTTCTTTGTTTACCGAAGGTATTTTATTGACGCAGGCACCACGCAAGGATACAGTATGCCTGTGGCCAACGACCAGAATTTATATGTAGGCCTTGTTTTTGTTCCTGTATACTGGCTGGCTTTATATTATCTCTCCGGAAGTTATTCCGATGTTTGGCGCAAGTCAAGGATTAAGGAAATTTCAAATACATTTTTGCTTTCAGTGATGGGCGTAACTGTTTTGTTTTTTCTGCTGCTGCTGGATGATCAGGTTAGTTCTTACAAGGATTATTATTATACATATGTGTTTTTGCTTAGCCTGCATTTTGGAATAACCGCTTTGAGCAGATTAAGTATTGCAACCTATATTAAAAAACAGATTGTAAAAGGTACGATTGGTTTTCCAACCATTATTGTGGGTTATAATGAAAAGGCAAGGACTCTTATTAATGAAATGTCTGATCGTTCTTCTTCACAAGGTTATTTACTAAAAGGTTATGTGCTTGCGGAGACAGATGAGCCCGTTAATCATGCCGGTATTAGGTGTTTGGGTACGTATGAAGAGCTGCCATATTTAATTGAAAAAGAAGGCATAGAAGAAGTGATACTGGCCATTGAAAGCACGCGCCATATGGATATTATCAGGGTGAATAATTTGCTTGAAGGCATGCGGATTAACCTAAAAATTATTCCTGATATTTATGATTTGATGTCGGGCTCTGTGAAGATGCAAAATATAATGGGCACTGCGCTTATTGAAATTAAGCATGAGGTGATGCCCCAGTGGCAAAAGGTATTGAAGCGTGCCATTGATTTGGCTGCATCTTTGCTGGTGCTCATTTTGTTTATGCCACTATTTCTTTTCCTGGCATTGGCGGTTAAGTTTTCATCACAGGGACCTGTATTTTTTAAGCAAATACGCATTGGTATGCATGGCAAACCTTTCTATATTTATAAGTTTAGAACCATGTATGAAGATGCAGAATCAGAGGGACCAGCCTTGTCAAGTAAAAATGATAACCGCATAACCTCAGTTGGTAAGGTTCTACGTAAATATAGATTAGATGAGTTGCCGCAGTTTTATAATGTTTTAATTGGAGACATGTCGTTGGTTGGTCCTAGGCCTGAAAGAAAATATTTCATTGATCAAATTGTGCAGGTAGCCCCGCATTATAAGCAATTGCATCGCGTAAGACCCGGAATTACTTCATGGGGCCAAGTAAAATATGGCTATGCAGAAAATGTAGATCAAATGGTTGAGCGATTGAAGTTTGATATATTATACATCGAAAACATGTCTATCGCAGTTGATTTTAGAATACTGCTTTATACCATTAAAATTATTATACAGGGTAGCGGTAAGTAAATTTACTTACTGCCCAAATCCTTTTAATCGCAACTGTGTTAATCTGCGTTTTGTATCTTCAGAAAAATCTCCTTGCATCATCCAGTCATAATATGCCGGCTCTGCTTTTAGAACAAGCTCAACAGATTTGCCTCTGTGTTTGCCGAAATTAAAAACCACTTCTTTTTTTTCGTTATAAATCATGCGCCCTGCAAGATCATAGTTCTTTGACTGTCCGGTAAACTGATGGATAAAATCTACATCATTTTGAAGTTGCGGGTATCGGTTTAGCTGCGCCATCAGTACTTCGTAAGTTGCACGTGTGTCGGCCAGTGCAGAGTGCGCATTCACCAAATCCTTATCGCAATAGAATTTATAAGCTGCAGTTAACGTACGTTGTTCCATGATGTGAAAAATGCGCTGCGCATCAATAAATTTTCTTTGATCAACATCAAACTCAACACCGGCTCTTAAAAATTCTTCTACGAGCATTGGGAAATCAAACTTATTGGAGTTAAATCCGCCAAAATCACAACCTGTAAAAAGCTGACTTAATTCTTTGGCTTTAGATGCAAAAGAGGGCTTATCTGCCACATCACTGTCTGTTATGCCATGTATCACTGTGGATTCAGGAGAAATCGGTATTCCGGGATTGAAGCGCATAACAGCTTCATCCTTTTTGCCATCAGGATAAATTTTTATGTAGGCCAATTCAATGATGCGATCTGTAGAAATATTGATACCGGTTGTTTCAAGATCAAAAATAACCAGCGGTCGTTTAAGTTGAAGTGTCATCAGATTTCTGTTTTATTGGAGTGTTTGTGGTTTCTGCTTCGGGATGAATGGCTTTCTTCGCCACCGATATACTTATAGCCCTTAATGGCTAAAAGCAGCCAACCGACAATAAAAGATGTGCCACCTAAGGGTGTTATGCTTCCTATCCATTTCAATTCTTCTCCAATCCATAATGAGCGAGTAGCTAGCAAGTATAGGCTTACACAGAATAAAGCCATCCCAAAAGAAAATAAAACAAATACTTGCTTTACGGTTTTTTCATGCATTCTTCTTAAAAAAACAGCCAGTAACAGCAATGCAAGTGCATGATAAAACTGATATTTTACACCGGTTTCAAAAACAGCTATATCAGATTCGGATACTGAATCTTTTAATGCATGTGCACCAAATGCGCCCAATACAACTGCCAAGCCTGCCAGAAAGCTTCCTGTTTGAAACAATTGTTTCTGAAGTGTATGATTAGTCATAGGTTTACACAATTTTCTGTGTACAAATTAACATAATGTTACCAAACGCCACAATTAATTTTGAAGACATGATATAAATAGATAAGGCATGAGCAGATCACTGATTACAGGTATTGTAGCAACCATTCTGATTCTGGCTTCATTAGCCATTATTTTTTATTACAATTTTATAAGGGTAAAAGATAGAGCAGCCATAGAGGCCGTGCCAAATGATGCAGCTATTATTTTTGAGGCAACCAATCTTCCTCTTGCTTGGCATAATTTAAAGTCAACCGATTTTTGGACCGATCTTCAGCATAACGAAGCTGTTTCAAATTTAACAAGCAAACTATCTTTGATAGATTCGGTTATCAAGCAAAATAATTCCCTTAATACCTTGCTAAATGAGGAAAAATCCATTCTTTCTTTTCATAAAAGCGGTAAAGGAAAGATTGAAGTTCTTTGGGTAATGGAAACCGGTGGGTCTCTTGATATGGGTGAAATTAGCCAATGGCTTTCACAAGTAACTTCAACGCAGGTAAGAAAAAGAAATTTTGAAAAGGATGAGGTGTTTGATTTGGTACCTGCCGGCTCTGCCATAGCATCATTTAGCATTGCCATTAAAGACCGTCTGTTTTTATTAGCCCACGATGGTTCTCTTGTTGAGGAAGGATTAAGGAAATTAAGGTATAAAATACCCGAAAATACCGGTGGATTGCAGCAGGCAGTATCACTGGCAAAGGCAGGTGCCCAGCTTAGCGTATACATCAACTATAATAATCTTCCTTCATTTTTAAGTGTTTTTACCAAAGCTGAAAAAAGCAGCCTGCTTCATTTTTTTAAATCATTTGCCAATTGGAGTGTTATGGATATCAATTTTGATAAAGAGCACTTGGGCATTTCTGGTGTCACCTTTACGGACGATTCCTTATTTCAGTTTCTTGATTTATTTAAAACTCAGGAACCGGTAAATATCTCATTTGAAAATTATTTGCCTAGAAATACTGCGTTTGCTCTCATGCTCGGCATGAGTGATTATACCAGATTTAATACAGATCTCAACGAGTATCTTCAGGCGAATTTCAAGCTGCAAGGTTATATAGCTTATAATGATAGTTTGGAAAATCGGTATGAAATAGATATTGCACGTCAGCTCATTTCATTTGCAGGGAAAAAAGCTGCATTGTTTATGACAGAGCCTGCGGGAGATGACCCTTCAGGATTTTTAATGGCAGCTGTTCAGTTTACCAATCCGCAGCAAGTGCAGCAAGTATTGCAGGGCTATATTCAAGCAATTGATAAAAGGGGTGAAGGAGATTCTGTACATTTTTCGCATAACGGCATTCCAATTAGCAGGGTAAAACTGGGTAATTTTCTAAAGCTGATTTATGGAAACACCTTTGAGCATATCAGCAATCCCTTTTATTTTATAAAAGATGATGTGTTTTATTTTGTCAATGATTTAAATGCAATGAAACTATTGATAGAGCAGGTGGGCTCCGGGAATGTGCTAGCAGCAGATTCCGGTTATATGGCTTTTACGCAAAAGTCATCAGCGATGGCAAATGTAGCTCTTTATATTAGTTCACCGCGCTTGCAGCAGTTTCCTTCTTTTATTGCAGATAATGACTTTTTTAGTGCATGGAACCGCTATCAGTATGATTTTAAAAAGGCAGAGCATTTAGCCATTCAGTTTGCCGCTACAGGAAACAAGGCTTTTTATACCAATGTAAATTTTTCCTACAATGCCTCTTTTTCTGAAGGAAATAAAGTAATGTGGATGTTGAAGTTGGATACGTGCCTGCTTAGTGCACCTCAGGTGCTCTTTAATTCAGCACTTAATCAGAATTGTATTTTGGCACAGGATGTAAACAAAAATTTATATTATATTAATAATTCTGGAACCATTTTATGGCGAACTCGATTTAATGAGCAAATTCTAGGTGATATTCATTCCGTTGATTTTTATAAGAATGGAAAAATGCAGTATTTGTTCCAAACTGCTTCTGCAGTTTATCTCATTGATGAAAACGGACATAATATGCCAGGCTATCCTGTTCGATTGCCAGGTAAGGCTTCAGCACCATTATCATTATTTGATTTTTATGGCGATAGTTTGCTTAGCTATTTTATACCTCTGGATAATAAACGCATAATGGGTTATCAGCTTTCAGGTAAGCCACTGCAAGGATGGAATCCTAAATCTATTGATGATAAGATAACAGGAAATATTCAATACACATCAAGAGGCGAGCAAAGAATCATATACGCAACCGGCCAAAAAGGAAAGCTTTATGCATTTCAATTAAATGGAGGGTTGGTTGAATTACCTAAAGAATGGCAGCAGCCTATTTTTAAATCAGTATATCTTAATTTCACTGATTCTTTAAATACTTATGCTGTTTATACCGACACAGCATCTGTTAGCTCATATGTGCAATTGCAAAACAATAGCATTGTTAATATACGACCCATTGCAACTTCAGTTAAACCGCAAACAATACGTTATGTTTACTCGATGCATGGGCTTCAATATATGCTGCTAAAGTCTCCTGATGCTTACCTATCAATTGTTGATATGAACTCATCGCCTGAAAAGGAAACCAAATGTAATGCAAGCGATACCTTGCCTCTTATACCTACTTGGAAATTGCTTAATGAACCTTACATCATTACAAATGATGCCGGAAGTTTGAAGTTAACGAACCTCAGTGCTTCAAAACAGGTAAACCTTCCTTTGTTTAGCGGGCAGGCGATTGGGCTTGGTGATTTGTATATGGATCGCAGTGCTTGTTTGATTTATACAGATGCATTGAATAACCTGGTGCTGTATAAAGTGAAATAAGGAAAAATGTTTATATTCGGAACAAATATCCGATGCATGAAGAACCCAAAAGGTTTATTTTTTATTTTATGTTTATCATTAGTGCTTTCTTTAT
>JBIIGU010000024.1:0-8084 GCA_044236275.1 Bacteroidia bacterium
AAGCACTATGAGAACTAAGCGTTTCATGCAAGAGGGTGATTTTCCGAATCAGCCTTTGCTGATTCATTGTCGTCTGAATGAAATGCAAAAAAGGTTTTTTGAAACAACAATATGGTAATAAAACCAACACTGATGGCTGCATCAGCTATATTGAATACCGGTCTGAAAAATTCAAAAAACTCACCTCCCCAAAATGGCATCCATTCCGGCAAAGTAGTTCTGATAATTGGGAAATAGAACATATCAACTACACGTCCATGAAAAAGAGATGCATAACCACCGCCCGGTGGCATAAATAAAGCTTTATCAAAAGGCGTGCTTTCATTGAACCAAACTCCATAAAAAACACTGTCAATAATATTGCCTAAAGCACCTGCACCAATCAATGACCAAGAAATGATATAACCCGTATGCGCTTTTTTGGTTAGCAACTGAGACACATACCATCCTATGGCACCCACAGCTATTATACGAAACAGAGTGAGCAATATTTTACCCCACTCTCCGCCAAACTCCATACCGAATGCCATGCCATAATTTTCGGTGAAATGCAACTTAAACCAGTTACCGGCAACATTTATTTCTTCCCCTAAATAAAATTTTGTTTTGATATAGAACTTTAACCATTGATCAATGAAAAGCACGAGCAATACAATCATTACCGGCCATACGTATTTTTTATCCCTCATGTTGCAAATCTATGTATTCTTTAAAAAAGAAAGAGACGCTGTTGTCAACGTCTCTTTCCTATAAAATAGTACATCAAAGTTATTTATACTGTTGTAATTTGGCTTCCATACTTAATGTAGTATGTGGCACTGCACGCAAGCGCTCTTTAGAAATAAGCCTACCCGTTACACGGCAAATACCGTAGGTTTTATTTTCAATTCTAACAAGCGCATTTTCCAAGTTCTCAATGAACTTTTTCTGGCGGGCAGCAAGCTGGCTCACATATTCTTTCTCAGCAGATGCTGCTCCATCTTCCAAGGTTTTGTATGAATTGTCTGAATCATCTCCCGCATTCATACCCGGATTTTGCATCTGGTCAATCAAGTTTGACAATTCTTGTTTGGCAACTGTTAACTTCTGATTAATAATATCACGGAATTCATTTAGTTCATTATCGCTGTAGCGTTTAGAGTCACTTCCCTCATTTCTCTTTTCAGCTGGTGCAACTTTAGCTGCTGCAGGCAAGTTTTTTACCGGAATATAGGTAGCAGATGCCGGTTTAGGCTCAGCTTTAACAAAAGGTTTAGGCTGTGGCTTAACAATTGTTTTTGCAATTGGCTTGGCTGCGGGTTTAGCAATTGGCTTGGCAACTGTTTTTGAAACAGGTTTTTTAACTACTGCTTTTTTAGGAGCAGGCTTTTTAGCGACTGGCTTTTTGGCAATCGCCTTTTTGGCAATCGGCTTCTTGGCCACTACTTTTTTAACTACTTTCTTAGCAACAGGTTTTTTAGCCATCAGCTTTTTGGTCGCAGGTTTCTTCACAACTGCTTTTTTTACAACTTTTTTGGCTATAGGTTTTTTGGCAGGTTTTGCAGTAGCTTTTTTCACTACTTTCTTCACTACCTTTTTTACAACCTTTTTTACAACCTTCTTAGCAACCGGCTTTTTAGGTGCCGGCTTTTTGGCAACTGTTTTTTTTGCTGCCGCTTTCTTCACTACTTTCTTAGCAGCTGGTTTTTTTGCTGCCGCCTTCTTTACCGGTTTTTTAGCCGCAGGCTTCTTCGTTATTTTCTTTGCCATACTAATTCCTGTTTTCTTTGATCAGTTGAACATTCAATTTTATATCATCTACTTCTATTTCTGCACCACCTGAAATGGGTTCTTCAAACTCCATCTCGGTAGCCAGAATTTCGGTGCAAATATATGTTTTGTAAGAAATTATGGAATTTTTTATGTAGTCATGAGGCTCAATCTTCACTTTTATTTTATCGGTTACCTCCAAGTTGCTCTCTTTCCTTAGGTTCTGCAGTTTGCTTACAAGCTCCCTTGCGATACCTTCAGATATCAGATTATCAGTTAGTTCTACATCTAATGCCACCGTAATTTTTCCTTCAGACGCCACTTTGTAGCCTTTTATTTCGGCCGATAAAATTTCTACATCTTCGGTTAAAATTTCCATTGTTTGTCCCTCAATTTCAATGGATAAACGTCCATTTTTCTCCAATTCGGCTATTTGCTCCCTGCTCACTGTGGCAATTTTTTCGGCTACAGCCTTCATTTTTGCCCCGGCTTTTTTACCTAAAACCCTGAAATTGGGCTTAATAGACTTTTCTATTGCATCAATAAAGGCCAATTCTTTTACATTAACCTCAGATAAAATCAAATCCTGCACATGTGCTATTTCATCCTTAATGCCTGAATCAACCACAGGAATCAGCATTTTTTGAAGCGGCTGACGCACCTTTAGGTTCTCTTTTTTGCGAATGGACAAAACAAGTGATGTTATTTTTTGTGCATAATCCATCTGATCTTCAAGAAGTTTATCTACTACTGCCTCATCTGCTGCAATCAGGTTGGTAAGATGCACCGATTCAGATTTGCCATGCAAATTTTTATAAACCCAATCGCTGAAAAAAGGAGCAAATGGACTGCTTAACTGAGCAACCGTAGCCAAACACTGATATAAGGTTTCATAGGCAGCTTTTTTATCGGCATTCATTTCTCCTTTCCAAAAACGCCTACGACTTAAACGCACATACCAGTTTGATAAATGATCGCTGGTAAACTCTTCGATGGCCCTAACAGCAGGAGTTGCATCATAATCATCCATATGATTTGCAACGGTTTTGATTAAGCTGTTAAGCTTGCTCATAATCCATCTGTCAAGTTCAGTTCGATTTTTTACCGGAGTTAAATTCTTTTCATCAAATTCAAAACCATCGATATTGGCATAAATGGCAAAAAACGAGTAGGTATTATAAAGTGTTCCAAAAAATTTTCGTTGGCACTCTGCTACTCCTTCTAAATCAAATTTTAAATTATCCCAAGGATCGCTGTTGCTTAGCATATACCAGCGTGTGGCATCGGCACCATATTTGGCAATGGTATTAAACGGATCAATAACATTTCCCAGGCGCTTGCTCATTTTATTTCCATTTTTATCAAGCACCAGTCCGTTGGCAATTACATTTTTGAATGCAATACCCGGATTACCGTTTGCTTTATTAATGGCTTTAATTTCTTCGCTACACTCACTAAGCAGCACGGCCAAAGCATGCAAAGTAAAAAACCAGCCACGGGTTTGGTCTACCCCTTCGGCAATAAAATCTGCCGGATAGTTGGCTTTAAAGGTTTGATGATTTTGATTTGGAAAAAACCATTGTGCATAAGGCATGGCACCGCTGTCAAACCACACATCAATAAGGTCTGCTTCTCTGAACATTTTTTTGCCGGTTGGCGAAACCAGAATTACATCATCAACATATGGTTTATGCAAATCTTTTACTTCAAAGGCTTTATCCATGAAGCCTGCTGCAACCGACTTGATAATTTCTTTTTCCAATTCATCCTTGCTGCCTATGCAAAGCTCTTCTGCCCCATTTTCTGTGCGCCAAATGGGCAATGGTGTTCCCCAATACCTTGAGCGAGATAAGTTCCAATCCACCAGGTTTTCAAGCCAATTTCCAAAACGCCCGGTTCCGGTATGTTCCGGTTTCCAGTTTATTTGTTTGTTCAGCTCAACCAGTTTATCTTTATAAGCAGTAGTTTTAATGAACCAGCTTTCTAATGGATAATATAAAATGGGCTTATCCGTGCGCCAGCAATGCGGATAAGGATGCTCGTATTTTTCTTTTTTAAACAGCTTACCTTCGGTTTGCAGTTTAAGAATAATGCGCTCATCAACACTTAAATAATTCAGCTTAGATGTATCCTTGATTATACCTTGTAGTTTTTCTTTTTGTCTTTCTAGTTCTGCTGCTTTTTCGGCATCAGTTAAATAGGCTTCCTTCACATATTCCTCTCCGTATAAAAACAAATCGTCTTTTACCTCAGGTAAAAACTTGCCTCGCTTATCAACAAGAGTTAAACTGCCTATGCTATTTTGCTTTGCCACTCTAAAGTCATCTGCGCCAAAGCTGGGTGCAATATGCACTATGCCTGTTCCATCTTCGGTTGTTACAAAATCGCCTGCAATTACTTTAAATGCATCACCATTCTGAACAGGTGCAAAAGGCAATAACTGCTCATATTGTATGCCTAGCAACTCGCTTCCTTTTACCTCTTTTACAAATTGATAAGGGATGAGCTTATCGCCTGCCCTATATTCATCAAAAGGCAATTCGGCCTGCTCTGGCTTAAAGTATTTAGTCTGTAAATCTTTTGCCAATATCACTACACACTGCTTTCCTGTATGCGGATTGTATGTTTTAATCAGTACGTAATCAATTTTAGATCCTACGGCAAGTGCTGTGTTGGAAGGCAATGTCCAAGGCGTGGTGGTCCATGCCAGAAAATACACCTCACCATCAAAGGGCGCATTTACCGCTTTAAACATGGCAACAGCTGTATTATCTTTTACATCCTTATAAGTACCCGGCTGATTTAATTCATGAGAACTTAAGCCGGTTCCTGCTGCAGGAGAATATGGCTGAATGGTGTAGCCCTTATACAATAATCCTTTGCTGTATAATTGTTTCAAAATCCACCACAAGCTTTCTATGTAGTTGTTTTCATAAGTGATGTAAGGGTCGTTCAGATTTACCCAATATCCCATGCGCTCGGTTAGGTTGTTCCATACATCGGTAAACTTCATTACATCTTTTCGGCAGGCTTCATTGTATTCGGCAACCGATATTTTTCTCCCGATATCTTCTTTGGTAATGCCCAATGTTTTTTCAACCTGCAGCTCAACCGGCAAACCGTGCGTATCCCATCCTGCCTTGCGTTTTACCTGAAAACCTTTTAATGTGTTGTATCGGCAAAAAATATCTTTAACGGTTCTGCTCATCACATGGTGTATACCTGGCATACCATTGGCACTGGGTGGACCTTCATAAAACACAAATGTTTTTGCACCCTCGCGGTTGCTTACACTTTTTTCAAATATGCCATGCTCTTTCCAAAAGCGAAGCATTTCTTCTTCAAAAGCAGGAAAATCAAGTTTCTTAATTTCTTTGTATCGGGTCATGGCTTATAATCTTTCTCCATGCATACTGGCACAGGTAAAAGTTTGCGAAAATAGGGTTTAGGGTATAGAAAAGAAAATAGCCTATTCCTCATCAGCCTTGCCGGGCTCAGGCTCAATATCTATAAGGGTTTTGCCAAACTCCTTCTTAGCATTAATAGACTTTTCAAGCGAAAGGAGCATGGCAGGCAGCAATAGCAAATTCATAAGCATACCAAACAGCAGTGAAAGTGAGGTAAGCACACCCAAGGCTATGGTGCCGCCAAAATCTGACGCAGCAAAAATAATGAAACCGAAAAATAAAGCCACTGCTGTGTATATAATACTTGGGCCTGCTTCATTAAGCGACTCAGGGATGGCAAGTTTCATACTCCAGTTGTTATGCTTTAACGAATTGCGGTATTTGGCTAAGTAATGAATGGTAAAATCTACAACAATGCCATATGCCACTGAAAAAATAATGATGGTGGAAGGCTTGAGTCTGATTTCAAAAAAGCCCATGATGCCCATAGTCATAAGCAAGGGAACTATATTGGGTATAAGCGAAATGGTTACCATTTTCCAGCTTAAAAACAAAAATGCCATCATTACTGAGATAATTACCAAAGCGGCAATCATACTTTGAAGAAGGTTTGATACCAGATAATCATTGCCCTTTAAAAATATAACGCTGGTGCCGGTAAGTTTAACCTGATATTTTTGCCCGGTAAAAATTTCATCTACCAGCTTTTGCACCCGTGTATTTAATACTTTCATTTGCTCAGAGCCAACATCCGCCATTTGCACGCTGATGCGTGCAATTTGGTAATTGCTATCAACCATTGATTTTACAAGGCTGCCATTTGTGCCGGAGTTGGCTGGCATGTAAGACATCAGTTCAGGAATATCAAGAGCCCCAGGAATTATATAATATCTGGGATCGCCTCCGTTGTATGACTGGTTGGCAAATTTTAAAAAATCAACCACAGAAACAGATTTTGAAAACTCAGGAAACGCATTGAGCTCTTTTTGTAACCTATTAATTTTTTGCAGCGTAGTTAAATCTTTTACTCCATTTTTTCTTTTGGTATTGATGCTGATTTCGTAGGGTAACACACCTTTAAAATGCTGTTCGAAAAATTTAAGATCGGTATATACTTTATCTTTCATCGGTAAATCATCAACTACATAACCCAAAGTATGCACACGGGTAGCACCCCAGATTGAAACAAGGCAAATAAGAAAAGTTACTGCATAAATACTCTTGCGGTGGTTGTATACCACATAATTACACCACTCCATCACGCGCATCAGCCTATGGCTATCTAAGTGTTTGGTATGCGCAGGCTTTGGCGGGGGCAGGTAACTGTATACGATTGGGATGAAAACGAGTGAGATAAGATAAACAAGCATGATATTGATGCCTGAGATAACAGAAAACTGATCTAGGATGGCACTGCCTGAAAAACTGAAAACACAAAAACCTACCGCAGTGGTGATATTGGTTAAAAATAAAGGCAAACCGTTTTTGGTAATCAGGCGCATTATGGCCAACATTTTATTGCCATGAATCCTAAACTCCTGATGATATACATTGAGCAAATAAATACAGTTTTGTATGCCAATAATAACCATGAGCGGAGGCAATATTCCGGTAAGTAAAGTAATGCGGTAGCCAAAAAGGTGTATGCTGCCTAGCGTGCAGATAACAGATATAACCACCACTATCAATGAAAACAAAACCGCAGAGAAAAATTTAAAAAATATAAAAATAAATAATGCGGTAATGGCTATGCTCAGGTAGGTAAATAACTTAATTTCATTGGCCACTTTTGATGCATGCACGGTACGCACATAAGGTAGACCAGAGTAATGCATATTTGTTTCATGCTCTTTACCAAACTCATTGCAGAGCCTTTCCAATTCATTAACCAACGGAATGCGTTCTTTAGAGTCGAGCTGCTGCTTACGCAGGGTTATGGCAATGAGTACAACATTGGTTTGCTCATTGTAAAGCAAGCCTTTGTAAAAAGGCAGATTATTAACCAATATTTTAAATGAATCGGCTTCCTGCTGTGTATCTAGATACCTGTTAAGCAATGGCGTTAGCTGCAAAACATGCAGACTATCATTTTTTACCAAGTTATAAATTTTAGGTATCGATACTACTTTCTCTACTCCGGGAGTTTTTTCAATGGCATTGCACAGGGCATAAAAATCATTGAAATAATCACGCTCAAACAATTTCTCTGACTGAAAACCAACAGCCAGAATATTGCCATCCTCGCCAAAGGTTTCTTTAAATTTAATATACTCTACGTAATCTACATCATCTTTGGGAACTACTTTAGCGAAATCATAGGTTAGTTTTACCTGCGAAGACAGAAATGCAAATACCATCGTTAGCAAACCCAAAGCAATAAGCAGGGCAAGGCGGTTTCGCAAAATAAAACGTCCGAATTGATGCCAGATCATAAATGAGGGACAAAAATAGAAAAATTGAGCTCACTGCGGGTTAAATTTATATTTTCGCAAACACTACAACATTAAAATGCCGTTTGGCGTTTACTAAGGGCGTATGTCAAAAAAACTTCTACTTCTTCTGTTTGGTACATGCTTTGGTTGCCTTTATTTGCATGCCCAGCAAGCCAAAGCACCGGTTAATGGATGGCGTGTACACCTTTCATTTAGGGTAAATAACGACTTAACCGAAGCAGGAGAATTGATTTATGTAGCTTCAAAAAGCGCTTTATTTACACTAAATAAAAATACGGGCGAAGCACAAGTGGTGTCTAAAATTAATGGGCTTTCTGATGTTGAAACAGGCTGCGTGGATTATGATGCATCAACAGGCTGCGTTGTTGTTGGCTATACCAATTGTAATCTTGATTTGCTAAGCGATGGCTATACCTACAATATTCCTGATATAAAAGATAAAATTATTATTGGCGATAAAAACATTAATAACATT
>JBIIGU010000026.1:0-7922 GCA_044236275.1 Bacteroidia bacterium
TTGATTGCGCAAAATAATGAGGCTCAAAGTATTGATGGCTGGGTTGATTTAAACACAGGACTTGAATACCGATACAATAAGAACACCTCTTTATTTCTGAATATAAATAACCTCACTAATAATAAATATCAGCGCTGGTATGCATTGCCGGTATATGGCATAAATGTATTAGGAGGCATTACAGTTACTTTTTAAGGTTAATTCTCAGCCTGTTAATGTCAATATTTGCCTAATCGGTGCCGCTGGCTTAAATTGCGGTTCAGATTATGGCAGAAAAAGACCTGAATCAGATTTGGCAATTCATTAAAGAACTCCTGCATGAGCACGATTGTGTTATTGTTCCGGGGTTTGGTGGTTTTGTGGGAAACCGCGAGCCCGCAAGAATTGATCAGGTCTCGCACGTAATTACGCCACCTTCTAAAAGAATCATTTTTAACCAAAACCTTAAAACCAATGATGGTTTGCTGGCCAACAAGGTTTCACAATCGTGGCAAGTTAACTACAATGAGGCCATAGAACTCATCCAAAATCTTACTGAGCAGATTAAACAAATGTTGCTATTGCAAAAGCATTACCAGGTTAATGATTTCGGAAATTTCAGGCTAAATGCCGATGCCAACTATGTTTTTCTTCCTGATAAACGCAATACTTATTTACCTTCTTCTTTTGGCTTGGCACCACTCCAGGCAGAGCCTGTTGCAGCACGTGCAGCTAAAATCGGTAAAGCCCGCGTGTTTAAAGACCGCAAAGAGTTAAAAAAGGTAAGATACAAAAACAATATAGGACCCAAGGTATTGGTAGCCGTATTGGTTTTGCTGCTTGGTGTAAATGGATGGATATTTTTACAAGACCACCAGTGGAGTGATTTAAAACCAGACAATATGCAACTCAGTGTTTCTTCCTGGTTCGATTCTTTATTTAATGATACTGCAAATCAACAGCCTCAACACACATCAGAGCCTGCTGCTAAAGCAAATCAGCCCGTTGAATCTTTAGATGCCTCAATTGAAACTACTCCAATTGCTGATGCAACCATTGAGCAAGAGCAACCCGAAGAGGCAAAAACCACTCAAATCACTCAAGAAACGGCAGTTCCTGTAATAGATTATTATTCGCATGCACAGCATTTGGCTCTTGCAAAGCATAATTGGGTATTTCCTCCAAGCGAAATATTACCCATTATTAAAGATAGTATGAGCAACCCGGAAATTAACGCACCCACAGAACCTATTTTGCCTGAACTACCAGGTAACGAGCCAACTGCAAAAAAAATGCCTTCCAACAAACTTGCAGGAAAATCTGCTGCAATAGACTCTGTTTATTACATTATTGGTGGGGTTTTTTGCAAGGAGCGAAATGCCGTTAAATATTACAATCAGCTCAAAGAAAAAGGCTACGAGCCAGAGATCATGCTTAACCAAAACATCAATTGTAAAAGGGTTAGTTATGCCCGCTTCCGCACACGCAAGGAGGCAGAAATGATGTTAATGAATATTAAAACATCAGAAAACCCCGGTGCATGGATTCTTTCTCAGGGCTCTAAAAAGTAATTGAGACGCCACCGTCTTATTCTCTTTGCTGCCATGTGCATATGTGATTAACTGCTTGTAGAGAATTATCTAAACTTTAAATTTATTTGTTAGGCAACAATCAAAAGCCAACCAACGTTAGTTTCTGTTAAACATGATTACGTCTGCTCACATACAATCGCGTGAAAGAAAAAACAAAACAGCTGCTATTATAGGCACTGCCATTTTTCATGCATTGTGTTTATTGCTACTTTGGTTTATGATGCTTTATCCGCCAAATCCGCCACTAGATGCAGGTGGTTCAGGTATGGCCATTAGCTTGGGTGAACCGGATATGGGAGGCCCCTCTCCTACACCTGTTGAAGAACCCTCTCAGGTTACTCCAATTGAGCAAGAAGTGGTTGAAGAAGAAAATCCCGTTACAACCCAGGAAACCGAAGAGGCACCGGTGGTAGAAACTCCTAAAAAAGAAATAAAAAAGCCAATTAATGAGGTTAAAAAAACCATTAAGAAAATCATAGAAAAACCGGTTGAAACACCAAGAAGACCCGATGAGCGTGCCTTATTCAGAAAAAACAATAACCGCGCCTCTGAATCTGGCTCAGGAGATGGTGAAATACCGGGCAATGAAGGTAATCCTGATGGCTCGCCCGATGGTTCACCGGATGGAACCGGTGGCAACGGAGGAAACGGCAGTGGCTACGGAACCGGAAACGGAATTGGGAATGGCAATGGTGACGGCATTGGCTCTTTTGACCTGAAAGGACGAAGCGTAGCCAGGCGACCCAATGTTGAAGAGAACTCTCGCGAAACAGGCAAAGTTGTTGTTGGTGTAGTTGTTGATAGAACAGGAAGAGTAATTAAAGCTACTCCCGGTCAGAAAGGAACAACTACTTTAAGTCCGGTGCTTTTGGAAAAAGCCAAACAAGGTGCGCTTGAAACCCGCTTCAGCACTAAGCCTGACGGGCCGGAAGAACAATACGGAACAATCACCTTCATTTTCCGATTTAAGCCTTAGCTCTAAAATTTTTTACGATGCTTATTGCTTGGCATTTTCTGCGAACCGTGAACTGACCTTCGCTGCTCATCTGCCTTCATACCTTCCGGCAACGTTAATTCCAAAATATTACTTCCAGTTAATTCTTTAATACGCTTAAATTTTATAAAGTCTTTCCCGTTTACTAATGTAAGCGCTGTGCCGGTGCGTTCGGCTCTGGCTGTGCGCCCTATTCGGTGCACATAATCTTCCGGATCCGGAGGCACATCATAGTTTACAACAAGACTTATTCCTTCCACATCTATCCCTCTTGATAAGATATCTGTCCCAATGAGCAGCTTTATTTCGTTGTTTTTAAATGCCCTCATCAACTCTTCTCTTTCCGGCTGTTCCAAATCACTGTGAAATGCCTGTGCATTAACCTTTCTCTTAACCAACTCTCTGTGCAGCTCTTTCACTTTGTCTTTGGTTGATGCAAAAATAATGACACGATCATCTTGCCTTGCCTGCAAATAAGAAAGTAAAAACGAAGTTTTGTAAGCATCACCAATATAACACATTTGCTGGGCTATGCCCTCTGCCGGCTTGCTTATGGCTATTGTAATTTCCTTGGGTTGATGCAAAATTTTCTGAGCAAGCGTTCTTATTCTGGGGGGCATTGTTGCAGAAAAAAGCAAGGTTTGCCTTTCTTTAGGTATAAAGGAAATAATTCGAATAATATCATCATAAAAACCCATATCCAACATACGGTCGGCTTCATCCAGCACCAAATATTTGATATACTTGGTATCAAAAGAGCCTGAAGAGGTGAGCATGGCTAGCAATCTTCCGGGTGTGGCTATTACCACATCTACCCCGGTGCGTAAGGCTTTTTGCTGCTGTTCCCAGCTTAATCCATCACCTCCACCATACACTGCCATTGAGCTTACACCCGTAAAGTAAGCCAAACCTTCAATCTGCTGGTCAATTTGCTGGGCCAGTTCACGTGTGGGCACAATAACGAGTGTACTCAGTTTTCTATTCTCGTGTTCAAGTATATTATGAATAACAGGCAATACAAATGCGGCTGTTTTACCTGTTCCCGTTTGGGCGCAGGCAATTAAATCATGTTTAGCTAAAACATGAGGAATAGCCAACTGTTGTATGGGAGTTGGCGTTTCAAAACCCATAGCATCCAGCCCATCCAGCAAACTATCGTTTAGGTTTAAATCAAAAAATGTCAATACGTTTAAGTTTGCCTGCAAGATATGCAATTGAAGGATGTTTAAGAAGATTTGTATTTTTACCCACACATGAAACCAATCACAAGCCATAAGACCATGCGTCTCACAGCCCTATGGGCTTTGAGTGAAAGCGGCTTGGGTGGCATTATGCATGCATTTAAAATTCCATTTACAGGCTTCTTTCTGGGTGGTTTTGCAATTGTAATCATAACTCTTATTGCCTGTTACAGCCAAAACCGATGGAAAGAAATAAGCAGGGCTACTATTTTGGTAATCCTGATAAAAGCAGCCGTAAGCCCACAGTCGCCTCCTATGGCCTATATAGCAGTTGGATTTCAAGGACTGGCAGGTTCGCTCATCTTCGGGTCCATTGTCCATCATAAATCGGCAGCTATGTTATTTGGCTGTATTGCCTTGTTTGAATCTGCTATACAAAAGTTTTTGGTAATGACTCTCGTTTTTGGCAATTCCATTTGGGAAGCACTGGATTTATTTTTCAGAGGCATTACAAAGGACCTTCATTTGAGCAATGATTTTTCTTTCAGTTTCTGGCTCATTGCCGGTTACACATTTGTATATAGCATTTGGGGATTAATTCTAGGCAATTGGGCGTCAAAACTTCCTGAGCATATTAGCAATGAGGCTCATCAGATCTTAGCGGATTATAGGAATATTACCACCATTGCAGATAAAGAATCTGCAACCCCAAATTTTAAAAAGAAAGGCAAGTGGATAGCTACATTTTTTATGCTGTTATTCATTATAAGTACTTTTATGATACTGGGGTCTGCCCATAAAGCTTTATATGCAATAACAAGAACAATTGCTGCTTTGCTGCTGCTTTTTTTCATCATAAATCCTTTAATTAAATGGCTGCTGCAACAATGGATCATTAAACAAAAAAGTAAGCATGCTGCCGGTGTTTCATCATTGATGGATTTATTGCCCGAACTCAGAAACTTGGTTACGCCTGCCTTGCGTATAGCACGCACCAAACACTCCGGATTTTACATGTATAAACAGTTTGTTTTTACGCTTTTGGTGCTTACGCTCTTTTTAAATAATGAATAATGCCGGTTTATATCCTTAGTCAACCTATTCAAACTGGTAAAACAGGCATCTTGCAACAATGGTTGCAGAACCTACCAAACGCACATGGCATCCTTACACCTGATTTAAACGGTAAGAGAATGTTGTATGATATAGGCCTTAAAAGCTATCATACATTACAAATAGAAACGAAAGAGGATGGCATTTGCATTGGTAAATTTATATTTAGCAAAGCAGGGTTTGAAAATGCACGGAATATTATACTACAAGCCTTGCATAAAAATCCGGAATGGTTAATTATAGATGAAATTGGCAGATTGGAGATGGACCGCCACGAAGGGCTAGAGCCGGCTGTGGGCGAAGCAATAGCATTGGTAAAAACAAAATACACGCAAGTAAACCTCTTGCTGGTTATAAGAGATTATTTATTGCAGCCTGCCATAAATTATTATCAATTATCGGAAGCAAAAATATTAACCGCACCAAACCTAATATACGATTTACCATTGCCAAACGGACTTATATTATGCGGTGGGCAAAGCATGCGGATGGGGAAAGACAAAGCAATGATAGTTTATCATGGAATGGCTCAATATCGATATGTTTATCAAAACATCCTCCCCTTTTGCAATTCGGTTTTTATATCATGCAATGAGAATCAAAAAGAAATACAAAACAGTGGTTTAGCAATTGTGCAAGATAATCCTTCCTTAGGCCATGCAGGCCCTATTACAGGAGTAATGAGTTTTTTGTTGAAAGAAATGCATGGCCCGATTTTACTTTGCGGTTGTGATTATCCATTTGCAAATGCACAAACCTATTTAAAATTGATACAGGCCAGAAGCCCGGAAATAGATATTGTTTGTTATGTAAACCCGGAAACAGGTTTTGATGAGCCACTTTTAGCAATTTATGAAACAAGTGCAATTGCAAAACTTAAGGTGTGGTTTAAGGACGGCAACCAATCATTACGCCACTTTCTGCAAACCATGAATGTGAAGCGAATTCTACCGAATACACCCGCGGAAATAAAAAGCATAGATACAACGAACGATATTGCGAACATGCCAAATCTAACTGAGTAATTGCTTGCGCAAGCCAGTAAACTTTAAGTTTATTTGTTCATTAGAAATACCCTCTCAATGCAACAAGTGCACCTTATAAAATGTTAACTTTTTGAAGATAACAATGTAATAAAAAAATGTTATTTGCGCTGTTTGATTTAAACACAACCTTATAACATGGGAAAAATATTAATAATTGATGATGAAAAAGCCATTCGCAATACACTGAAAGAAATTTTGGAGTATGAAGGCTATCAGGTAGAAGAAGCAGCAGACGGATTAAGTGGTCTTGAGAAAATTGAGAATGATGATTTTGAGGCGGTGCTATGCGACATTAAAATGCCCAAGATGGATGGCATTGAAGTGCTAACCAAAGCAGCAGAAATTGCGGATGATATTCCTTTTATCATGATATCCGGCAATGCCACAATTGATACCGCAGTAGAAGCCACCAAAAAAGGAGCATATGATTTTATTTCCAAACCGCCTGATTTAAATCGATTATTGATTACACTGCGCAATGCCATTGACCGAAAATCAATGGTTATAGAAAATAAAGTGCTGAAACGCAGGGTAAGTAAAACCCGCGAAATTATTGGCGAATCGCCTGCCATACAAAACATAACCGACACCATTGAAAAAGTTGCACCAACAGATGCACGTGTGCTCATAACCGGTGAAAACGGAACAGGTAAAGAACTGGTAGCACGCTGGATTCATGAAAAAAGCAATCGTGCCCGTTTCCAGCTTATTGAAGTAAACTGCGCAGCCATCCCTTCTGAACTGATAGAAAGTGAATTATTTGGCCATGAGAAGGGTGCATTTACCTCAGCTATTAAACAGCGTATAGGCAAGTTTGAACAGGCGCATGAAGGCACATTGTTTTTAGATGAAATAGGCGATATGAGTTTATCTGCTCAGGCAAAAGTTTTAAGAGCATTACAGGAAAATAAAATAACTCGTGTAGGTGGCGATAAAGATATTGATGTAAATGTTCGTGTAATTGCCGCCACCAATAAAGATTTGCCCAAAGAAATTGAAAAAGGCAATTTCAGGATGGACCTTTACCACCGCTTAAGTGTAATTTTGATTCATGTTCCTTCACTCAACGAAAGAAAAGATGATATACCCTTGCTGGCTGAGCGTTTTGTAAAAGAAATTTGTGAAGACAATGGTGTATCTCGCAAATCATTTGCCCCCGGTGCTTTTAATGAATTGAAGAAATTGAATTATACCGGAAATATACGCGAACTGCGCAACGTAGTGGAACGATTGGTAATATTAAGCGGGCAAAAAATAACCGAAGAAGATGTGGTAAAATATGCCAGCCCCATGCACCAGCAAAACAATGAAAAAAGTGTATTTGAGAAATATGATACCCTGCAAGAGTTTAAAGACTATGTTGAGAAAATATTTATTGAAGAAAAGTTGAGAAAGAATGGGTGGAATGTGGCTAAAACTGCACAGGAAATTGATATTCAAAGAAGCCACCTTTATAATAAAATAGAAAAATACAACCTGCGCAGAGGCGAAACCGGAAGCTCGGAATAAGCCTGTTATGATTGGGAATGACATCACACACGCAGCCCTGCTGCTTAAGGCGGGAGAAGTGGTGGCCATACCTACGGAAACCGTATATGGCCTTGCCGCAAATGCATTTAACGGCAACGCTGTTGCCTCCATATACCGCATTAAAAACAGACCTCAGTTTAATCCGCTGATTATACACACCAACAGCACCGAAAAGTTAACAGAGTGGGGTCTGCTGCTGCCGCAAGCTATGCAGGATTTGCTGAAACATTTTTCACCAGGGCCACTCACCTATCTCATTCCATCAACCCCGCGCATACCAGATATGGTAACCGCAGGAACGCAAGCTGTAGCCGTTCGCATACCCAATCATCCGGTTACGCTGCAATTGCTTAGTATGCTCGATTTTCCGCTGGCTGCACCCAGTGCAAATCCAAGTGGGTATATTTCGCCAACAACAGCAATGCACGTGCAAACACAACTGGGACATGCCATACCTTATATCTTAGATGGCGGAACTTGTGAAGTG
>JBIIGU010000027.1:0-7909 GCA_044236275.1 Bacteroidia bacterium
TCTACCACAATGGGGTTATTATTTTTAAATACATCGCTTCGCCATTTTCCTTTTAAGTCATATGGAAAATCAAAGCAATGGCTGTATTGTTTAAATTCTTCAAAACGTCTTATTTTATCTTTTGGCATAAAGCTGCAAAGAAATAAAAAAGAGGGGAGAAACGAGAAGCGAGACGAAAGACAGCTGCGCTGAAAGACAAAAGAATCTAGAGACGAGAAGCGAGATTGACTATTGGATGATACATGCTAAGTTAAAAAACTTTAAACGCTGAACTTCGAACAAATAAAATTGAATCATAATGATGAAGAGCTTTAAAACAATCTGACTATTGTGATTTTTGAATAACCAACCCGTGATAACGAACCCGTGATAACGAACCCGCAATAACGAACCCGCAATCACTCTGCCTCTTTTACAGGAAGAATATCACTGAGCTTTACATTTAATTTAATTTCGCCCGTTAGCAGATACTTAAGCATTGGACCGGCAAGAATAGAAGTAAGTACTGCCATTACGACCAAGGCAACAAACAATGGCAGGGTTATGAGTCCGGCCTGAAGGGCAAGCAAGCCTAATACGATTTCCATGGCTCCTCGCGCATTCATACCAAAACCAACAGCCAAAGCTTGTTTAATGGTAAGTTTGCCCCACAGCGCGCCAAGTCCTGCACCCAGTAATTTTGTTACAACCGCAATTCCTGTTACTATTAACACCAGAACAAGATCAAAGTTGGCAATAAAATCAACTTTAAAACCAATGAATACAAAAAACAGCGGAGCAAAAATATTGGTAATAAACTGATGAATAATATCTCTTGTTTTTTCATTTAAATGAGCAGAATCGCCAATGGCTATGCCCATAATAAATGCACCGAAAATGGCATGTATACCAATTTTTTCGGTGAAAGCAGCACCCAAAAAAGCAAAGCCCAAAGAGAAAGCAAGCACACCACCGGGCCAACTTAAGTTGCGTTGAGCCCAAGGCAATGATTTGTTGATGAGGATGCGTCCGGCAGTAAGTATCACAACCGCATACAATAATGTTAAACCAAGTGTATTCAAAAATTCATAAGAGCTGGTACCACTATGCATCATGCCTAAAACTACGGAAAATAGAATCCAGCCAATTACATCATCAAACATGGCTGCTGCAATAATGATCATGCCTATTTTGGTTTTAAACAAATCAAGATCCATTAACGTACGTGCAATTACAGGAAGTGCGGTAATAGCCATAGCTGTAGCAAAAAATAAACTAAAAACCAGTTGGCTGCTTTGGGTCCCATCTCCAAAATAAGGGAACAGCACATTGCCGGCAAAATAGCCTAAGGTAAGCGTAGATAATAAACCTACAAAACTTGTTTTAAGAGCCGTTTTACTTTGTTGCCTTATCACAGAAAATTCAACTTCCATGCCTGCAGCAAACAGCAGCATAATTACGGAAACGGTGCTGATGCCATTTAGCACTAAGCCAACATGGCCTTTTGTAGTAAAAACAACTTCATTCAGCTGAGGAAAATATTTGCCCAGCAAACTGGGGCCGAGGCAAATTCCGGCCAATAACTCACCCACCACCAAAGGCATTTTAAGTTTTCGGAAAAATTCACCAAACAACCTACCTGCAAGCAGCATGATGCCAATTGCAACCAGAAGATTAATGGTTTCGTTATGGTTCATTGTGCCGGCTTTTTAATCATCTATTCTTGAATGTATAATCAATAAATCGCAGGGCAAATCGGCTAATGCAAATTCAATATCATGCGGAAAAACACGGTCAATAACATTGAGTTTCGTATCAGGTGAGTTAAGCACCAATAAATCGGCTTTATTATCGCGTGCATATTTGGTAATAACAAACCCGGGTTTTCCTTCAAGCCTTTCTATGTTTACTTTCAGATTTCCGCAATCCGTGCAGCGAAGAATTTCGTCTAGTTTTTCTTTTTCATGCTTCATCACTTTCTCGCGGTTGCTATCAGCTTCATTATCGGTAAAAGCATCAGAGCGGATAAGTGCAAGTTTGCCCGGGTCTTCTTCCTGTATTACATCCACCATGCGTGCATGGGCGGCTTTAGCTACATAAATGGCAGCTTCAATGGTATTTACGGTTTTAGGATGATCACTTCCTTCTACCACAATACGTTCAAATGGCCTAGAGAGCAGATCGGGTTCTCTAAGCATTAGGATACTGCATTTGGCTTTGCGGCAAAGTTTGCGTGCCACCGAACCCAAAAAATATTTCAGTAAACTTTCTTTTTCCAGTGCGCCTGCTACCAGTAAATCAACCTGCCGGTCTTTACACACCTCCAGAATTTTATCAACCGGATCGCCTGTTTCCCAAACCACTTCGTTTTCTAACCCATTTAACTGAAAGCGTTGTAATAATTCTTTCAAATATGATTCCTGTTGCTTATCGTGGCTGCCCACGTGTATAAATAGCAGCGGGGCTTTAAAAGTATCCTGCAATCTTTTTGATGCAGCTAAAATAGCTTCGGTATTTGGCGAAAATGCTACTGCAACTGCAATTCTTTCAAACGGATAAGCAGCTTTTTTCTCAATATTACTCATGCATACAAAAATAGAAATCTCTGCTTACCAAATGCAGATTAATTTTCAGTTATGTAATTGAGCGGAGGTTTATTAAACTTGCCACTTTATCATGGTTAAAAAAGATATATTAATAGAAGCATATTCGCTAATGTGCACGGCACGGGCTATGGCAGAAATTTATGATGCCAACCGCAATATTTGCAAGTATGTGCATTCCACCTCTAAGGGGCATGAAGCCATACAGCTGGCTTCGGGCTTGCAACTTAAGCCGTATGATTATGCTGCGCCTTATTATAGAGATGAATCCATGCTGCTGGGAATGGGGCTAAGCCCGTATGAGTTAATGTTGCAATTGCTGGGCAAAGCCGATGATCCGTTTTCCGGGGGTCGCACTTATTATGCGCATCCCAGTTTGAACAGAGAAGAGTTTCCAAAAATGCCACACCAGAGCAGTGCCACCGGTATGCAGGCCATTCCGGCCACAGGCATGGCACATGGCATAGCTTACAAGGAGCGCGAAGGACTGAGCAAAAAAGGAGAATATCCGGTAGTGCTGTGCTCTTTTGGTGATGGTTCCATAACCGAAGGGGAAGTAGCAGAAGCGTTTCAGATGGCAGTGCTTAAACAACTTCCGGTAATTTATCTGGTGCAGGATAATGAGTGGGGAATTTCTGCCAGTGCAGATGAAATGCGTGCCATGGATGCCTATGAATATGCAGCAGGCTTTAAAGGATTAAAACGCATGCGGGTTGATGGGAGTGATTTTGTGGAGGCTTATGAAGCCATGACAGAAGCCATTGATTATGTAAGAAATAACAGAAAACCCATTTTGGTTCATGCGCGTATTCCTTTGCTAGGCCATCATACATCAGGTGTAAGAAAGGAATGGTATCGAAGTGAAGAAGATTTGGAAAAACATGCCAAAGATGATCCTATTCCAAAAATGCGAAAGCTGTTGCTTGAGATAGGACTTGAAGAAAAAGAGTTAATTGAAATTGAAAAAGACGCTGCCAATAAAGTTGATCAACAATTTAAGCAGGCAGTAGAAGCACCTGAGCCGGATCCGGCAACAGTTGAAGAACATGTATTTACACCAAGCGGAGCAACTGAGGAAAGGGGTAACCGTAAACCAGATGGAAAAGAACCGGTGGTAATGGTTGATGCGGCATTACATGCCGTGGATGAGTTGATGGCCAAGCATCCGGAGTGTATTTTTTACGGGCAGGATGTGGGTGCACGCTTAGGCGGGGTTTTTCGCGAAGCAGCCACCTTGGCAAAAAAATATGGTGATAACCGCGTGTTTAATACGCCCATACAAGAAGCATATATTGTAGGCTCTACGGTGGGTATGAGTGCAGTGGGTGTGAAACCTATTGTAGAAATTCAGTTTGCCGATTATGTATGGACCGGAGTAAATCAGCTGGTGTGTGAAATTACCAAATCGTGTTACCTCACAATGGGTAAATATCCGGTAAGTGCTATTATTCGCATACCCATTGGTGCATATGGAGGCGGTGGGCCTTACCACAGCGGAAGTATTGAATCCACTTTGCTTACGCTGAAAGGAATAAAAATTGCTTATCCCAGCAATGCAGCTGATATGAAGGGGTTGATGAAAGCAGCTTATTATGATGGCAACCCGGTGATTATGTTGGAGCACAAAGGATTGTACTGGAGTAAAAATGCGGGAACGGAGGGTGCAAAGTGCATAGAGCCTGATGAGGATTATATATTGCCGTTTGGCAAGGCACAAATTGTATTGAAGGCAGCGGATGATGCAGTAGATAATGGCCACTCATGTGCTATAATTACGTGGGGAATGGGGGTATATTGGAGCATGGCGGCAGCTAAAAGATTTAACGGCAGCGTTGAAGTTTTAGACCTGCGTTCGTTGCAGCCTTTGGATGAGGAAATGATTATGCAAATGGCAAAGAAGCATGGAAAGGTGATGATAGTAACGGAAGAGCCATTGCTCAACTCCTTTGCCGAATCGCTTGCAGGGCGTATCGGGCAGCAATGCTTTCGGTATTTAGATGCACCGGTGGCAACGGTTGGTTCAAAGAATTTACCGGCTGTAGCTCTTAATATGGGTTTGGAAGCAGCTATGCTGCCCAATGCAGATAAGGTAGCAGAGAAAATAGAAGAATTACTGAAATATTGAACCGGGTTTGATTAATAAGCGAAAAGATATATTTTCGCATCCCGTTTCAAATTTAGGGCCCATAGCTCATTCGGTTAGAGCATCTGACTCATAATCAGGGGGTGCTTGGTTCGATCCCAAGTGGGCCCACGAAGTGGTGCCGGGCAGCGCAAGCTGACCCGGTTTTTTTATGAAAAAAAACCGTTGTTGGGGAAGAAGTTTATCCCGATGCGCTGAGGCATGCAATTCGGAAAAATCGGGAATCCCAAGTGGGCCCACGAAGTGTTGCCGGGCAGCGCAAGCTGACCCGGTTTTTTTATGAAAAAAAACGGTTGTTGGGGAAGAAGTTTATCCCAATGAAGTTTTTGCGCAAAGCATGAGCATACAAACACTTAATTAGATAGCACATTCAGGGCCGGTAAAAACTCAACTCTTCACTTTTTTTATTTTATTTGAGGAATGTCAGCTATCTCAACAGTAATTTTTGATTTGGGAGGTGTTATCCTGAATCTTAATCAGGATTTAACCCTAAAGGCCTTTGAACAGTTGGGAGCAGATTTACATAAAGTAAATTTCCAGTCGCCTGTTTTTACCGATTTCGAAACCGGCAAAATTGGTGCGCAAGAATTTAGAAACCAAATCAGAACTTTTTTAAAACAAGAAGTAACTGACGCAGCCATTGATGAGGCATGGAATGCCATGCTGCTTGATTTACCTGAGCACAGACTCAAAGCCATTGAGCAACTCAGAAAAACGCATAGGATATATTTACTAAGCAATACCAATAGCATTCATATCGATGCTTTTAACAATTACTTTAAACAACAATTTGAACCTGAAAGGTGGGTTCAATTATTTGATAAGATTTATTATTCTTATGAAATAGGTCTGCGTAAACCCAATGCCGATATATATGAATACGTAACAGCCGATATTCAAATGCAACCTGAACATTGTTTGTTTATTGACGATAGTTTAGCAAATATCAATGGAGCCGCTGATGCAGGTTTAAAAACAATACACGCCTGCGAGCCTCTTAGCGAAAATCTTTGGCAGCAAATAAAAGCAGCGGTCTTTCCTCTTTAACGCAACTTTGAAAATGCCTAGCTCAACTCACTGCTTCTTGTTCAACTCATTCAAGCCTTGAAATGCCCTATGCGTTGCATCTACTAGTAAAAAAATTGCTCTTTTCCCAGCTAAAAATCGATTTGTATTTCAACGAACTGAAAACCATATTTATTAATAATTCTCCACATGCACTGTTGCAGGAAATATAGGGTGTGAAAAACGCAATGGTAATGAAATTCCTGCTTTCAGCCATTGTGCATGAAAAGGTTTTAATTGGACACCACATGGTATTTAATTTTGTGCCTCGTTGTAAATCATGAATACTTCGCAAGAATTTATTTCCATACAAAGGCAGGTTTTAAGCACCTTAATACAGTACCCTCATTTATTTGGGAGGTATGCAGAAAAACTGCGTTCAGTATATTTTACTGAGCCTGCTTTTGAGCAATTGCTATCGGCCATGCGTTCTTTAAATCAAGCTCATGCAACATTCGATCTTCACCTGCTGCGCAATGAATTGAAGAAAGAATCGGAAGAAGCAAATCTCGTCTTGATTGCTGAAATAGCTAATGAAATTGCGGAGCCGGCAGATTTAGAACGTAAGTTAAATGTATTAAAAGAGTATACCACACGAAGGATGTTTTATGAGTTGGGTGAAACACTTGTTAACAAAAGCATGGAGTCTGATATACCTGTTTCTGATTTGCATACGACCCTATCTAATTGCATGCGAGCATTATCGGGTATGAAAACTGTTGGCACTACCGAAAGCCTGAAGGAAATTTTAAGTCGTATTAAAATTTCTTCTGAATCTGATGAGTCTTATACCTGGTTCGACTCCAATCTGCAAGCGTATTTGGGAAGTATTGAGCCAGGAGAATTAATCGTAATCGGTGCTCGACCCGGTATTGGCAAAACGGCATTCTTGCATACACAACTGCTTCATTTGGCATCTCATCATCAAGCCCCTGTCGGATATATCAATATTATAGAAAACGAACGTACACTCATTGCAAAATTACTCAAGGCTTCAGGCGTAGATTTAAAGGATGCGGAAAACGAGAATTTTTTTCTAAACGGCAAAACATGGCCTATTTATCTCTGCAGCAACTTAGGCGGAACTCAATTAAAAAATATAAAAGACGCAGCATATTTTCTTAAGTATAAATATGATGTAAAAGTGCTGGCAATTGACTGCTTTCAGCAAATTACATATCAGTCTAAAATGAATTATCGTGATTATGAATTAGGCTTGGTTGTTCAGGAATTGAAAAAAATAGCCAAAGAAGTGGATGTAGCCATTTTACTAACCTCTCAGCTTAGCAGATCAGCGGAACGAAGAGGCTTTGTAGCAAATCCAATGCTTTACGACCTGAAAGAAACCGGTTATTTGGAAGAAGTTGCAGATAAGGTTTTGCTGCTAAACCGATATGCCTATTATGGTATAAATGTATATGAAGATGGTACACCTACCGGCAATGATAGTAAAGTGATTATCGCTAAAAATAAGTATGGGGAAATTGGAGAAGTAGTGTTGAGTTTTGATGGATTAAAGGGTGTTTTCTCGTCAAAGACAAAGCCTCCGTCTTTTAAATTTGATTTCCCGGCAGGCAGGCTAGCTGATTTTGAGTAAACGAATTCGGTGCGCCATTACATGAATACAATGAAGACATGCTAAAGTCTTTTGACTGTTGTTTCTGCAGTTGATTTAAAAATAGCAGGTGGTAGCAACGAACAAGTTTCACTCCGTTTCACTTGTTCGTTGGGTCTAGGGGTAAATATAGATTGTATTTTTTGTAATGTGCGCCCGATTATTTTAATGATGTAAATATGGCACGACAAACGTTGGAAGAATTAATAAAAACAGCCGGTGTTACACCGCAAATATTTTACGGATTACTTGCCAATCCGGAGTATAGGGCTTACCAAATACCTAAGAAAAATGGAGGTTTCCGAAATATTGTTGCGCCTCAATACGCTCTTGCCAATGCACAATCGTGTCTGGCTAAATACCTCCAACATATGTATGCTTACCATAGATTATCCTGTGTTCATGGTTTTGTTCAATCCATTCGTAATCATCAATACGGTGTGTTATCCAATGCGTCACCGCATGTAGGTAAACCATTTGTGTTGAATATGGATATCAGTAATT
>JBIIGU010000028.1:0-7870 GCA_044236275.1 Bacteroidia bacterium
CTTTCGATATCTATCACCGCACCTCAGAAAAATTACATGCCGAAACAGCATCTGATTTTTTTAAGGTGATGCATGAAAAGGGCGGGTTTATTGAAAAAACAGAGGAGCAGTATTATGATGAGGAGCAAAAACAGTTTCTGGCCGATCGTTATATTACAGGTACTTGCCCCCGTTGCGGCAATGGCAGTGCATACGGAGATCAATGCGAGAAATGTGGCACCAGTTTAAGTCCTAAAGATTTAATTAATCCGCGCTCAGCCATCAGTGGTAATACACCTGTTCTTAAAACCACCAGCCATTGGTATTTACCGTTAGATAAATTGCAGGAGTCTTTTTTAAATGAGTATATAAATAAGCATAAAGACGACTGGAAAGTAAACGTGTTTGGCCAATGTAAAAGCTGGCTAGATGCCGGCTTGCAGCCACGTGCTATTACACGCGATTTGGATTGGGGTGTGCCTGTTCCTGTAAAAGGTGCCGAAGGCAAAGTGTTGTATGTTTGGTTTGATGCACCCATCGGTTATGTTTCGGCTACTAAAGCCTGGTGCGAAGCCAATGGAAAGAACTGGCACAACTACTGGGATAAAAATAGCGGAACACGTTTGTTACATTTTATTGGTAAAGATAATATTGTGTTTCACTGCCTTATTTTTCCTGCCATTTTACATGCACAAGGAGAATTTGTATTGCCCGATAATGTACCTGCCAATGAGTTTTTAAACCTGGAAGGCGATAAAATTTCTACTTCACGCAATTGGGCTGTATGGCTGCATGAGTATCTGAATGATTTTCCGGGTAGGGAGGATGAGTTGCGCTATGTGCTCACCTCTATTGCCCCTGAAACCAAGGATAGTGACTTTAGCTGGAAAGATTATCAGCAGCGTGTAAACAGTGAGCTTGTTTCTATACTTGGCAACTTTGTGAACCGCGTAATGGTGCTTACTTGGAAATTTTTTGATGGAAAAGTACCCGCATATAACAGCACTCATCATGCGCAAGACAACCAATACCGCAAAGAAATAAAGTTTGGTTTTCATGTAATGGAAGAAGCACTGCGTAATTTCCGTTTTAGAGAAGCACAAGCCGAACTAATAAATATAGCACGCTTAGGCAATAAGTACCTGGCTGAACTTGAGCCGTGGCATCTCATAAAAACCGATAAAGAAAAAACAGCCAGCGTATTGCATATGGGCTTGCAGATTGCTGCTGCACTAAGTATTGCAGGACGACCATTTTTGCCAAACACATCAGATAAAATTGCAGCATTGCTTAAACTTACATTTGATAAAAAATTGTGGGATATTCACTTTTTTGAGAGCCTTGAATTTTTAGGTGAAGGCCATCAACTCAATGAAGCATCCATTCTGTTTAAACCCATAGAGGACGAAGAAGTACAAAAACAAATTGACAGGCTTGCCCAAATTAAGCAGGATAATGAAATGCAAGCAAAGGCTGAACCCGCAAAGCTCAATGTTGTAAAAGGGGATATTGCATATGATGATTTTGATAAAATAGATTTACGTGTAGGTAAAGTTTTATCTGCAGAGCGTGTGCCCAAGGCAGATAAGTTGTTAAAGCTAACAGTTGATTTAGGCTTTGAGCAACGCACCATTTTATCGGGCATTGCAGAGTATTATAAACCGGAGGAGTTGGTGGGCAAATTGGTAACGGTGGTAGCAAACTTGGCACCACGCAAAATACGCGGCATAGAAAGTCAAGGTATGTTACTAATGGCAGGAAATGATTTTGGTAAGCTATACAGCGTAGGCCCTGAAAAAGATATTGAGCCCGGAAGTGTAGTAAAATAAGGCAAGCTAAAAATTGCGCCATTGCTTGATTTGTAGCACAGATTAAAGATATTTGCGATATTGAATGGATAGAAGATATGGTCTCGTAGTCCCGAAAAATAGCAAACAGGGTTTGCGTAATTTTTCTGAGATGATAGAATAGAAGATTCATATTTGGTCTCGTAGTTCAATGGATAGAATAGATGTTTCCTAAACATTTGATACAGGTTCGATTCCTGTCGAGACTACAAAAAAAGCAATTAAAGCCTTGAATCTAAAATGATTCAGGGCTTTTTTGTTGGCATATACTGTAGCGAAAGGCGCTTTTGCTGCCTACCCCCCCGTTCACGCGAATGGCATACCGTCTTGCGGTGCATGCTTTCCGTGTGAACGGGAGAAACAATTATCCATAGATTCTAATTACCCAGAAGCAATTTATCTGAATAGGCTTTTTTGATTTATATCAAAATTCCAATCAGCAGACACAATTTTATTTGTGTCTGTAATTCTACAGATATGATTATTCAAGTAATTCAAATTATTGTTGAGCTGGCGCTCACCATTTTATTTGCTGATTTTATATCAGGATTTGTGCATTGGTTTGAAGATACCTATGGAACAGAAAAAACCCCTATATGGGGCAAATGGGTTGTTAAACCCAATCTTGAGCACCATGTGCATCCGGCTGCATTTACCAAAAAAACATGGCTGCAAAGCTCCTGGGATCTTACTTTAATATCGGGCTTAATTGTACTCATTTCTTACTGGAACAATGCACTTACATGGCATGTTTGGGTTTTTGCTGTTCTTTCGGCTAATGCAAATCAGGTGCATAAATATGTGCATATGCCTGCAAGAAAGGTTCCTTTTATAGTTAGGTTTTTGCAGCAAGTAGGGTTGTTCCAAAAGCCAAGGCATCATGCTGTTCATCATTCCGGAGAAAAAAATAAATCATACTGCGTACTTACGCCATATGCCAATTTTATCCTTGATGCTATTTGTTTTTGGCGTGCGCTGGAATTTATACTGAAGCCTATTTTAGGTGAGCCCAGACTGGCAGAAAAAGAAATGCAGCAACAATAACTGTAGGATTAATATCTTTATAAATATTATGAGTCTCATTAATCATATAAGTAAACTAACCCCCATCAGTGAGGCTGCACTAAATTGGCTAAAGCAATGCACAGAGAATTTTGTATTTAAGAAAAATGAGATAATACTTAACGAAGGCAAAACATGTAATCATTTATATTATGTAGTAAATGGAATGGTAGGCAGTTACTATGTAATCGATGATCAGGAAGTATGTAATTGGATTGCCATGGAAGAGGATATGGCTACTTGTTATTACAGCTTTATCTCGCGTGAGCCCTCATATGAAACCATTGTAGCGTTCGAGAATTGTACAGTTCAGTCTATAAGCTATGATAATATACAGGAATTGTATAAAAGGTTTCCTGAGACAGAAAAAGCCGGACGCTTAATTTTAGAGAACTATTATTCCAGACTTGAGGAACGCTTAATTTCTATACAATTTAAAACAGCCAAGGAACGCTATGATATATTATTTAACAAACGCCCTGAGATATTTAACCGTGCTCCACTGGGAAAGATAGCAACTTATCTTGGAATGAAGCAGGAAACCTTAAGCAGGTTAAGGTCGGGAAAATGATTTTGTATACTTTTAATCCTCCTCTCAAGTGCTCTAGTAAGCTCGCTTAGGCTGGTGAGTGATCAAGTTGGTTTATGTTTAATCTGCATCATCACCAAGGATACCATCCGGGCTCATAATCGTATCAATTAGATTGGTATCCGGTGCCAGTTTAATAAACTCTTTTGCCTTACCCGGTATAGGGAAGAGGTGTGTTAGATTCATGGTGTCTTCGGGCATTAAAACGGTGCGCCTAATCATTAAGTCAGACAAGAATTTAAATTGCCTGCCCACAAAATCTTTCAGGTTTCCTTGTTTATCAAACCGCCACATAAAACCTTTAGGCCGAGGAATAATGGTTGCTAAAAACAAACTCTCTCCAAGGGTTAACTCCGAAGGTTTTTTATTAAAGTAAAACCGTGAAGCCTCACCAATACCATACACATTGGGTCCCCACTCAATGATGTTTAAATACACCTCAAACATCCGCTCTTTGCTACACAGGCGGTTGTTTTCTAAAATGTATACCAGTAGTATTTCTTCCAACTTGCGAGACAATGTTTTTTCTCTTGTTAAGAATACATTTTTAACCAACTGCATGCTAATCGTACTGGCACCTCTTGCAAATTTTCTTTTCCGAATATTTTTGATAATAGATTGACGAAAGGCCTCATCTATAAATCCACGGTGGTAAAAGAATGAAGGGTCCTCGGTAGTGAGTACAGATTTTTTCAGATAAGGCGATATTTGATCAAGTGGTGTATAATCCGCATTGGCACTGCCAACTAAAATAGACCTCATTGGTCTTCCGTTTTCAATAGGTACGTGCACAAACTCATTATTAAGCTTATTCAGGTTTGCTTCTCCATATTGCTTAATAAGCAGGCCATACTTATTCAGGTTACTTTCAAAAAGTAAATCTGTTGGCTTGTTTTCGTTGTAAACAAAATCCATCCGGTAATCAAATTCACCTTCGGCCAACATGCCTTGAAAATGCTTGAACAATCCTTCAGGTAAAGATGAGATAAATTGCTGAGCAGGCATTTTGGGTATGTGTATTCCCATGCGAACAATGGTATCAGGACTATTTTCAAATTGAATAAACGGATGAAAGTTAACCTCGTTAAAGCGTATCGCAGAGCTGCTGTCCAAACCTATAAATGTTGCACCTGCTTTTACTTGGTATTCAATTGCGGCATGATTAATTACCACATCACGCTTTGATATTTTAGGATGGTTGATTAGAAAACGACTAATGGATGCAGAGCCTTTTATATACAGCACATCATCATCAAGTGTTACGGATGCCAGTGTAAAGCGTATGGAATCAAATCCGGTGTGCAAATTAAACTTGTCTGTAATGTAAGGAATGCGTATGCCTCCGGTATCTTTATTGAATAACTCAACATCTGCCTTTTTATCTTTTGGCATGGCGTTTCCTTGAAGCATCCAATGTTGTTTAAAGTCTTTTGCACTTACAACAATATCTGATTTCAGGGCTTCATCTGCCAACTGCAGCTGTTGTACATTAAATGAAACGGTTTGCTCATTTTCTTTAAACCTCAGTTCACATGCTTGCAATAACAAATGACTGGGCACCTGTGATAGGATTCTAGAAATAAGCTTGTAGACGGTTTTTGCATAATTTGATTGCTTATCTGAAGCTGCGTCTTCGGAAGTGGCTGCATCATCGGTTTTTTCAGGATGCAGAAAATAATCAATATTGGTTACTGAATCAGTTTTTACCAATTGTATTAGGCCATTTTCAACCAACACATCCTTTATCCTAAAATCAAGCAGCAGCGCATACCCCAGCCTAATGCTGCTTTGTATATTCTGGGCATACAGCAAAGTATCCATCTGGTTGGGTACCAAACAAAGGTTTTCAATCTGAACGCCTGCCAGTCCGGTAAATGCAGCATGGCTATAGGTTAATTTTGTTTGGTAGGTGGTTTGTAATTTAACAGTAGCTTTATCAAGCACCTTGCGCAATGCATAATTGCGTAATGCAAAGAATGCCACAATAGCTAAAAGCAAAAAAACACCGGCAGTAAAGGCCAGTGTTTTAAATAGTTTTTTTACGTTTAAGGCAATAGCCATAAATGTTGTGCAGAAAACTTAAACGTGCATCAATTCAGCTTCTTTTGCTGCTGTGATGTCGTCAATCTTTTTAATGTAAATATCAGTTGTTTTCTGAATCTGTGTTTCAGCTGCTTTTGCTTCATCCTCTGCCAAGCCTTCTTTTTGAAGTTTCTTTGCGGCCTCATTAGCATCTTTACGAATATTGCGAATGGCTACCTTGGCATGCTCTGCTTCACCTTTCACTTTTTTCACGGTTTCTTTTCTGCGCTCTTCGGTTAAAGGAGGAAGGGTGATACGCACAATATTGCCATCATTGCTAGGCTGTAGCCCGAGGTTTGCAATTACAATACCTTTTTCAATGGGTTGAATCATAGCTTTTTCCCATGGTTGTATTACAATTGATTTTGCATCAGGTGTGCTAACATTGGCTACCTGATTCAAAGGCACCAAACTGCCATAGTAGTCTACTTTTACGGCATCTACCATACTTGGATGCGCTTTGCCTGCACGAATTTTTGCAAACTCTGATGCAGCATGATCAATGGCCCTTTCCATGGCCGATTTTAAATTATCAAATACTTCTTTTAAACGTGGGTCGCTCATAGTGATTTGCTTTTAATAAGGGATTCGAAAATAGTGAAAAAGAAAATAGGAAAAGAGATGAAAAAAATCAGCTTACCAGGGTACCTACTTTTTTACCCTCGCATACTTTCAGGAAGTTGCCTTTTTTATTCATATCAAATACCATGATAGGCATATGGTTTTCTTGACACAAGGTAATGGCAGTGAGGTCCATCACATTAAGGCCGCGCTCATATACTTCATTGAAACTAATTTTATCAAAGCGCTTGGCATTTTTATCTTTTTCCGGATCGGCAGTATAAATGCCATCCACACGTGTGCCTTTAAGCACCAGGTTGGCTTCAATTTCTACTGCTCTTAAAGAGGCAGCAGTGTCTGTTGTAAAGTAAGGGTTACCTGTACCTGCACCAAAAATTACTACACGACCTTTTTCCAGATGGCGCATGGCTCTTCTGCGTATAAACGGTTCGCAGATTTGTTCCATTTTAATGGCACTTAATAAGCGTGTTTTAATACCAATTTTTTCCAATGCTCCCTGCAATGCCATTGCATTAATTACAGTAGCCAGCATGCCCATATAATCTGCTTGTGCTCTGTCGGCAATGCCGCCAGAAACCCCTTGTACACCTCTGAAGATATTACCACCCCCGATAACAATAGCAACCTGCACACCTTTATCAAGCACCTGTTTTACATCGTTTGCATATTGTTCTAATATCTTAGGGTCAATACCATATTGCTGATTGCCCATCAGCGATTCACCGCTGAGTTTTAGGAGTACGCGTTTATACTTCATGGGTTTAAATTAAATTGTACAAGTATACGGCAAAAAAAATCCCCCGATAAACGGGGGATTAAAATTTTATTTGAATTAGCCTAAAGCTACACGTTTGAAGGCTTTTACAACCAATCCTTTTTCAATGCCTTCCAGCATTTGGCCTATGCTCTTGGAATTGTCTTTAACGAATTCCTGATTCATTAGGGTTGATTCTTTATAGAACTTACCCAATTTACCCTGAGCAATTTTTTCAAGCATGGCTTCCGGTTTGCCTTCTGCACGGGCTTGTTCTTTGCCAATTTCTATTTCACGTGCAACAACAGTTGGGTCTACATCATCTTTATCAACCGCAACAGGATTTAGAGCGGCCACTTGCATAGCCACATCTTTACCTGCAACATAATTTGCATCACTTGGAGCGCTGCTTAAAGAAACCAATACACCCAAGCGGTTTGCACCATGTATGTAAGGAACAATGTTTTCACCGTCCATCAGTTCATAACGCACCACGTCAATTTTCTCACCAATTTTACCAACCTGATCTGTTATGCGCTCAGCAAGTGTTGCTCCATCAAAAGGCAATGCCTTTAATGCATCAGCGCTAGCAGGCTTATTGGCTAAAGCAAGGTCTGCAATGGCGTTGGCAAATTTTACAAAATCTTCGTTCTTGGCAACAAAATCTGTTTCGCAGCTTAGCTGAACAATCACACCGGTTTTTCTGTCGGCTGTTGTTTTAGCAATAACTGCACCTTCTTTTGCTTCACGGTCGGCACGTGCCGCAGAAACCTTTGCACCTTTCTTACGAAGATTATCAATAGCGGCTTCAAAATCGCCATTGGCTTCGGTTAGGGCCTTCTTACAATCCATCATTCCGGCTCCTGTCATTTGGCGGAGCTTATTTACATCAGCTGCACTGATAGTAGTCATAGTATATTTTGGTTAAATATTGATTATTAAATGATTAATTCATGAGAAGTATGTAAAAAAATC
>JBIIGU010000030.1:0-7693 GCA_044236275.1 Bacteroidia bacterium
ACGTGATGCGTTGTCCTTTAAAGGCTCCTCCGGAAATGCTAATCTTTCCTGCCTGTAATAGTTGGTTAATAAGGGTTGTGTGGTGCAAAACTTCGTAATTGCCACCCAGCTCAGGGTATTCATTTTTAAGGGTATTGAAGCAATGCGGACATCCGGTTACGATTTTTTTTACGCCATACATGTTTAGTGTGGTGATATTTTGCATGGCCATCATTTGAAAAAGAAATTCATTTCCTGCGCGTTTAGCCGGGTCACCTGTGCAGGCTTCTTCGGTGCCAAGAATGGCAAATTTTATGCCTGCATGATGCAAAATTTTTGCAATGGCTTTGGTTATTTTTTGTGCACGCTCATCAAAGCTACCTGCACAGCCCACCCAAAATAGTATTTCTGCTTCTTCGCCAGATGCAGCTACCTCAGCCATGGTTCTTACCCTAAAATCACTCATATGATAAAAATATATTGTTTGTTATAGTTTGTTTGTTTCCGGCTATGCTTCTTGTGTCCAGTTTGCTCTATCCATTGGGCTAAACTGCCAAGGCGCCTGGTTATTCTCCAGGTTGCTAAACATATTATTTAGGGAGCCCGGGGCAGAAGATTGCTCCATTACTTTAAACCTGCGCATCTCCACAATAATTTCCATAGGATTGATATTTACCGGACAAGCTTCTACACAGGCATTGCAAGTGTTGCACGCCCATAATTCTTCTTCGGATATATAACTGTGCAGGTTTTTACCATCATCAACAAAAGCGCCATTGTTGGCATCTATATTTTTACCAACCTCTTCCAGTCTGTCGCGCACATCCATTACAATCTTGCGTGGTGATAGCAATTTGCCGGTAATGTTTTGTGGGCAACTGCTGGTGCATCTTCCGCATTCTGTACACGTGTATGCATCCATCAGGTTTTTCCAGGTAAGGTCCTGCACATCCTTCACACCAAAGCTGGCAGGAGGGGCATAGCCTTCAGGCGTTTGGGCGGCCGGATCAAGCATTAGTTTAACTTCCTGTGTAACGCTGGCCATATTATTGAGTTCACCTTTGGCTTTTAGATTTGAATAAAAAGTATTCGGAAAAGCCATGATGATGTGAAAATGCTTGCTAAAGGGCAGATAATTCATGAAGGCAAATATGCCTATGATGTGAAACCACCAGGCCGCACGCTCTATTAAAACTAGCGTGGAGTCTGAAAAACCACTAAATAAAGGCACAAACAGCCAGCTGCTTATTGGAAATGAGCCTGCCTCAAAATAATGATTTACACCTCTGCTTTGCAGCAGCTGGTCGGCAGCATTCATTTTTAACAATGCAGCCATTAAAACAATCTCAACAAATAAAATAGTGGCGGCATCTTTATTTGGCTTGCCATTAAGTTCAGGACTTTGGAATCGTGCCAATTTTAAAATATATCTACGAGCTAGGAAAATAACACATGCCACGAGCACGCCAAAGGCCAGTATCTCAAAAAATCCAATAGCCAGATGATAAATAGGGCCTAAAAATGAAAGCACCCGATGGGTTCCGAAAAGTCCGTCAATGAGAATTTCTAAAACTTCAATATTAATGAGCACAAAGCCAACATAAACAATTAAATGCAAGATAAACGGAACAGGCCTAACTGCCATTTTGGATTGTCCGAAGGCCACCTTTAGCATGGTTTGCCAGCGTTTAGCTTTGTTATCATTGAATTGTATATCCTTTCCTAGCAGAATATTCCGTCTGATTTTTGCAAGGTTTTTGGCAAAAACATAGATGGCAGCTGAGGTTAAAAGCAGAAAAAATAGTTGTGAGATCATCGGTACAAATGCTTGGATACAATAATAGAAAAAAGTTGCCACTTGCCATCAAGGATAAGAGCAATAGCTTATTTCTGATATTTTTTTTGGACAGAAAAGGAAAAAGTTTAGATTTGCACCCCTGTATAAAATGGTGCGGTAGCTCAGTTGGTAGAGCAAAGGACTGAAAATCCTTGTGTCGGGGGTTCGATTCCCTCCCACACCACAAAACAAAAAGCCTCGATTTTATCGGGGCTTTTTGTTTTATTCTTGCCATATTGAAAATGCTTGTGTCGGGGGAACCACACCACCCGGTAACCCTGTAGGAAGATTCTTAAGGGTTTTTTATGCTTGCCCCTTTCGGAGAGTCCCTCTTTTTATGCCCTAGTATTGCTTGTATGCAACCCTATACTGAAATACTAAAAGGCCTTGTAACAAAACGTACTTCTGGATAATTTAAATGCCATACAAGCCTAGCGGCAACTGACACTTGCTGCACTGTTTATGTTTCTATTATTAAATAATCCACGCTTAAAGGGAGATGATGGATGTGCAATGTTTTTGGGCCTGCTTGCCATTGGAACAGGCGGTTTCGTAGCTACTATTGCTGGTTTAATAATCGGTTTAATCGAATAATTGAGTACCTGCGGCTTATTTACGGCATTTTAAAGGCAAATTTTTCATCGGGGTAATTTCATATCCTTTTTTTGATTGGCAGTTCTCTCAGGAAATAAAATCATATTTGCTCTAATTTTCGGTTTATCCAACACGCTATTATTATCAGCAAAATAAGTCACAATAATACCTTCTTTTTTTCTGTTTTTACTACTAAGTGTAATTTTTACATTTATTGATATTTAAAACAGTATCTGCTATATTTGATAGTTGATAAAAGAAATACTTACTCTAAAAATATAATATATGATAAAGCATGTTGCTTTGCTGACTTTTTTGTTTTGCCTATACACCGGAAAAATGGCTGCCCAGCTTGTTGCCATTAACCCGCCATTTGCTACAGCTGATGATAATGGTGTTGTCATTACTTACGATGCATCTCAGGGTAGTGGTGGATTGCTTGGAGAGAATACCATATATGCCCATACTGGAGTTATTACTTCAGCAAGCACTTCGGGTTCTGACTGGAGATACGTGCTTACAAACTGGACAACCAATTTGCCAAAAGCGTTATTAACTCGTATTGGCACGTCTAACTTGTACACCTTAAATATCGGTAATATAAGAACATATTATGGCATTCCTTCAGGAGAAGCGGTGCTTCGATTGGCTTTGGTATTTAGAAATGCTGATGGCACAAAAACAGGCAAGACTACTTCGGGCGGAGATATTTTTATTGATATTAATCAGGGCGGTTTTCAGGTTAAGTTAAACAGTCCGCAAAAGGGAAGTTTTTTCAACCAATCAGATTCATTCACGGTTTCGGCAACTGCATCAACTCCGGCCAACCTTATACTTTATGCCAACGGTATGCAAGTTGCGCAGGCTGTTGGTGCCAGTTCATTAACCTATAAGAATACCCTTACGGCTTTTGGTAACACTAGACTTAATTTGGTGCTAGAGGGTAACTCCAATGGCACAAAATCATATGACAGCAGTTATATCATGCCCAGATTAAATCCCATTGTTGCTGCCGCCCCTTCGGGTATTGTGGATGGCATTAACTATATCAACGACTCTACAGTTACCTTACAGTTGTTTGCCCCATCCAAAAGTTTTGTTTATGTGGTTGGCGATTTTAACAACTGGGAGTTTGATACAGACTATTTGATGAGAAAAACTCCTGACCAAAACAGGTATTGGTTAACGATAACAGGATTAAAAAAAGGTTTGGAGTATGGTTTTCAATATAGCATTGATGATGGGCAGATGAAAGTAGCTGATGTGTATGCCGAGAAGTACCTTGACCCTTGGAATGACCCCTGGATTAGTGCAGAAACCTATCCCAATTTAAAGCCGTATCCAACAGGTAAAACCACTGAGGTGGTTTCGGTTTTACAAATTGGTCAACCTGCCTACGAATGGAAAGTGACCAATTTTAAAAAGCCCACCAATGATCAGCTTGTTATTTATGAGTTATTAATAAGAGACTTTATTGGCAAGCATGATTTTAAAACAATGATTGATACCATTAGCTACCTGAAAAGAGTTGGTGCAAACTGTGTAAAAGTTATGCCAATAATGGAGTTTGAGGGAAATGAAAGTTGGGGCTATAATCCGATGTTCTATTTTGCCATAGATAAATATTATGGAACAAAAAATGATTTTAAAGCATTTGTTGATGCATGTCATGCCAATGGAATTGCAGTGGTGCTGGATGTGGTCCTCAATCATTCCTTTGGTCAGAATCCGCAGGTAAGGATGTACTTTAATCCGGCTGCGGGCCAGTATGGGCAGCCAACCCCTCAAAATCCATGGTTTAATGAGGTGGATAAGCATCCTTATGGTGTAGGGTATGATTATAACCACGAGGCGCAGATTGTACAACAGTTTACCGACAGGGTGCTAAAATTTTGGTTGACGGAATATAAAATAGATGGTTATCGTTTTGATTTATCCAAAGGGTTTACTCAAAAAAATACCCTTGGAGATGTTGGCGCCTGGGGAGCATATGATCAGTCTCGTATTAATATCTGGAGTAGAATAAGAAATGAAATTATCAAATATGCACCAGATGCCTATTTAATTTTGGAGCACTTAAGTGATAATTCAGAAGAAACGGTTTTAGCCAATATGGGCTTTATGCTTTGGGGTAAAATGACCGAAGCGTATGCCGAAGCAGTCATGGGTTACAATAATAATAAGGCAAACTTAAGTTGGGGTAATTATAAAACACGCGGTTGGAATTTCCCGAATCTGGTAACCTATGCCGAAAGCCATGATGAAGAACGTGTGATGTTTTTTGCACTAAATTACGGAAATGTCAGCGGATCGTACAGCACAAAAAACTTAAGCAATGCACTTAAACGGGTAGCGGCTTACCATGCTTTATTGCTTCCGCTAAAAGGGCCTAAAATGTTGTGGCAGGGCGCAGAGTTAGGTTATGAAATTTCTATCAATACCAATGGAAGAACAGGAAACAAGCCCTTTAAATGGGAATATCTGAATAATCCGGAACGGGTAGCCACTTTGAATCAGGTAGGAGCACTTGCCAGATTAAAGCAACATGTTTCATTCTCTTCAGATAATTATGTTTACAATGTTGCAAGTACAGGTAAGATTTTAAAAGTAAACCACGATAGCATGAATACACTTATTGCAGGAAACTTTGATGTGGTTGCGCTCAACCTTACACCGGGGTTTCAGCATGCAGGATGGTGGTACAATTATATTACTGGAGATTCCATTAATGTAACCAATGTCAATCAAACGGTTTCACTTCAACCCGGAGATTATGTTGTTTATACAGACATTAAACTAAATACAAAACCGGTAAATCCGGTGGGACTTTCGGATTTGCAAATAAGCAAATTGAGCAATGTGTATCCAAACCCTGCAAATGATAAGTTGGTTATTCAATCTCTGAAGCAGCCAATTTCATCCGTTATTTTGATGGACTGTTCAGGTAAAATTATACTGCAGGCAGATGATATAGGTAATGAAGGGGAATTGGAAATCAGCGGGGTTGCAGATGGTCTGTATCTACTAAGAGTAAGTTCTGACCAAAACAGCGAGGTAATAAAGATTGTTATCAAGCATTAGTTGTTTTATTCCTAACGCGTTTAACAAAACCCCGCAACCTAGAATTTGTATACAAAATCTAGATAAGGAAGGGTAACATTTTTGGTATCAGGGTCGGGCGCAATATTCACTACTGAAAAATCAATGCTTATTGCGTTGTTTGGCATGAAACGTAAACCAAAGGATAATGCAACAGAGTAGAAATTCTTCTTTTCGTACAAAGTTTCTATCCATTCACTGCCGGTTTCGCTCTTAATCAATACCTCTTTATTATATCCTGCTCGTGGTATCATCCAGTTTTCTGTAACCAAAGAAATTTTCTTTGATACTCTTGTCATGCCATTTACTGTAGCAATGGGTCCTGGTGTAGCGCTATATTTATTATCAAAGCTGGCAAAACCATAACCTGCTCCAAGGGTCATGTTGTGCTCTGGTGTGCCGTAGGTGGCCAAGCCATAAGCAATACCTGCGCTTAGGCCCATATCACTAATAAAAGATTGTGTAAACAAAACCCCTGCACCGGCATAAAAACGTTCAGTTAGTTTATACGATATTTTAGGAGTGATGTAAAAAAGAAAAGGTATCACAACACCTCCTCCAATGGTAATGTTATCGGTTATTCCTACATTAACGGAATTCCCAATGATATAGGCATTTTGAAAGTACCCTTCTTTCTTTTTTAAAGGTATTGCACTAGGGGCAAAAAAGTAACGGGTTGCATTGGGGTTTGCAAACCAAATACTCCCTTTTCTGCTTGCAAAAAGTGCATATGGCGTTATTCTGCTAATCAGATTTGCAGGAAAGCAGATGACGCCTGCCGAGCTTGACTTTAGAAATATCAGGCCACTATTCAACCCAATCAGTTCTCCTATAAGAATTTTTCCATTTACAGATTCAATTACTACTTTACCCTCAAGCGCTTTAATATCTAATTCTTTAATCTCCTTTGCTGAAATGGCAATTCTGCCTAAATTAAAATCATGAACAGCTACAGAATCAGTTGTCTGATATTCAAGCATGCCATAAATCAAAGAGCCATCATTGAGCATTATGGTAGTAAGAGAAAACCGCACTGTATCAATTGGGTTTGATTTAGCAACCGTAGAAGTTGCGATAAATAAAAATGTAACAAACACCAGACGCATCTGATTTTTGTTCATGAAACAATGAGCAATAGTCATATTCAATTCAATCATTCAAAGGTATTGATAAGCAGTTTTGGTTTTCATGATTTCTATCAGAATATTCATTCGAATCGACTTATGTAAAATATACTTATGGAATTACCTGCTAACCGCCTGATGTTTTATTATTTTTGATAATCTATGAAGGAAGAATTGTTACATTTTATATGGCAAAGCAAACTTTTAACAGGCAATAAGCTGTTCACTACAGAGGGTGAGCCTATTCAAATTATTAAACATGGGCTATATAACAAGGATGCAGGGCCTGATTTCATGAATGCTCGCATCAAAATCGGCAAGACGGAATGGGCCGGTAATTTGGAGATGCACATAAATTCATCTGAATGGATGCAACACCGTCATCAATTAGACAGGGCATATGATAACGTAATTTTACATGTGGTATACCATCACGACAAACCTGTGGTGAACATACATGGGCAGGAAATACCTACATTAGAACTTAAAAATCTTCTGCCTCCTTCATTGCTTAGAAAATATGCCTACCTACTCAGGAATAAACATACCATTGCTTGTGAGCCGATTTTTAAACTTCCGGAACAAGCCAAAGTTCAAATATGGTTGGAGCGCTTGCTGGTTGAGCGTTTGGAGAGGAAATGTAATTATCTGAATGATTTATTAATAAGAACAAATCACAATTGGGAGCAGAGCTTTTATCTTTTTACTGCACGCTATTTTGGGATGAAAACCAATGCTCAACCCTTTGAATGGCTTGCTGAGCGCATTGCGCTTATTGCCCTTGCAAAACATAAGAACAATGCCACACAAATATTGGCAATGCTTATGGGCACTGCAGGCCTTATTAATGAGAAAGAACAGGCTGAATTATATAATGAATTTTTATTCCTGCAAAAGAAGTATGCTATCGAGGCCTTACCTAAGCATGTTTGGAAGTTTTCACAAACCCGGCCTTCTAATTTTCCTACTGTACGTATAAAGCAGTTTGCTGCACTTATACATCAGTCGTCTCATCTGTTCTCAAAGGTGTTGCAAGCAAAAACAATTACCGAGCTGCAAG
>JBIIGU010000031.1:0-7623 GCA_044236275.1 Bacteroidia bacterium
CAGTATACATCAGCTTTGCGTTGCTCCATCCAGTTAAGCAAGCCCTTATTCAAAGCAGAGCGTATGCCATTGATATTATAAGAAATAATTTGCATGCAGGTTACTTGTTTCGCAACTCTTCAAATATTGCCGCTGCCTTAAACTTTTTAGCAGGGCGCCCTTTACGAATAATTTTTACCTTAATAATTTTATCGCCTTGTTGAATGGCGTTAACCACTTCCTGTCCGCTAATGAGATGGCCAAATATGGTATGTCTATTATCTAGCCAAGGAGTTGCTACGTGGGTAATAAAAAACTGGCTTCCGTTTGTAGCCGGGCCTGCATTGGCCATAGCCAATATGCCGGGTCCGGTAAATTTGAATTCAGGAACAAACTCATCCTTAAAGGCATAACCCGGCCCACCGGTTCCGTTGCCCAGCGGATCTCCGCCTTGAATCATGAAATTAGCTATTACCCGATGAAATGTGAGTCCATCAAAATATGGAATCCCGGCCTCCTTGGCTGTATTCTTTATTTTTCCTTCAGCAAGCCCTACAAAATTGGCTACCGTGAGAGGCGTTTTATCAAACGCAAGTTTAATCAGGATAGAACCTTTTGAAGTTTCTATCTCGGCATACAGGCCTTTTTCCAGTTTTGGTTTGGCGGCATAAGCCTGAATAATCAATAAAAATGAATAAATTAAAACAGATATTTTTTTCATGATAGTTTAAGATTTGTAACACGCAAAATAAAGAAAGTTTATCGTATAGAATCAACAGAATTACATTACAGATATTTAAAATAAAATACGAATAAAATGAGTAATAGGAATAGGCCCTCCTTGAGTAAAAATCGTTTATCACTAATAAAAAAGTATCCGAAAATAATGGCAAGTGGCACATTCAGGTAATATAAGGCGTATACAAAATTGGTATTCTCTACAAATAAGCCTGCTACTCCAAAAAGCAACATCAGGGCTAGGGTTTGGATAATTCTTCGGGTTTTAACTTTATTTCTGAAAAAATTTTGCTGCAAGTTAAAGCCTGAAACTACACTTACAGGAAATATAATGGCAAAAGGAACCAGATAATCAACCCTGTTGATAGCCGCACGAAGAATGTTCTTTTCAAAACTCTGTTTAACATATCCCATCAGCTCATTCAGATGGTCGGTTAAGTAAAATACACCAACAGTTAAATAAATAGGCAAGGCTATACCAAGCACCGAAACAATTAGATAGCGTAGATTAAATGAAGTGAAAATAATTACACTGATAAGTATGAATGGAAGAAAAATAATTAAATCATAATTAAACAAAAGCCCTACGCCTAGATAAAATCCAGAATCTAACATGAGCAATAAAGGATTAGCCGACTCATAAAGATAGCAAAGCCTTAAAAGAAGAAACATTACAAAAAGATTTGAAACCAATTGGGGCGTTAGCTCGGTTTGCTCCGGAAAGATGCTGCTTAACAATACAAACATGAGACCCGGCATGTATGTATCTTTATATAAGATATCATGCCTTGAACTGATATAATTAATAAGAATTGCCTGCGTAGATACCAAAAAAATATTTCCTGTTATTACCCAGAAAGTTGGGTTACCTAAGTTTTCAATAAAATTAAATATCAATGCAGAGAATGGTGCATTTTTAATAAAACTATAGTTGTGTGGGCTTAGAAATTCAGGGATACGCAAAGCCGCTGCCAGTAGAACAGTAAGAATGCCTGCAAACAGCGTATTTTGCCTGAATAAATTTAACAAGTTTTAAATTTTAATTGGTGATGCGCAACAAAGAAAAGCGTTTATCTTTTAAAGTAGAAATGATTACCGCATTTGAAGATACTTGCTTGGATTCAGGTGGCATTATACTAACATAATAGCTAAGTGCTTTAATTAAAATTCTTGTGTTCATTTCACCTTTAGGATTCACTGTACTTATCATTACGTCACTCTCTTCACCGGTATCATTGTTATAAATAAATGAAATCCGGTCATTGGCATTTAGCAATACAAATGAAGAGTAGTAGCCGGCATCACCAACTGAGCTCTGTTTCTTTTTAATAAAATCCCTGAACTGTGTGGTTCCATCAGCATTTTTTGATATGAAGATTACCTCATCGTAATTAAACACCATACGCGATTGTGTTTGAGGTATGCCATTAACAAAGTAAGTATACATCTGGCGCGACTCATAATACTTCTCTCCAACAATCAGACATCCTCCATCACTTCTTGGAATAATTCGTTTTATATGCAAATCTGTAATATTTGCTGCATTTTCATTCTGCATGCTGCCTGCAACTTTGGCAACAAAATATTTATCAAAATCTTCAAACGCACTCGTACTCAATGCCGCTGTTTGCATGTTTAAAACATACTGAAAGTGGCCTGAAATTTTATTATCTTCCTTTTCTTTAGAATAAAAACCGGCAACACAAATACTTTTATGGTAGTTATTTACTGCCAACGCAAGATCGTATATATATAAAGAATCCTTACCTATTTCTTGAGTAAGCGGCTTCTGCTCTGCAGGTAAAAAACTATAGAGAAAAAAAGTGCGCAACTCTTTCTCTTTACTTCTTCGAATAACGTTCTTCGGATAATCTATCAGCATATGAGTACTTCCTAGATTATCTGTCTCAACACCTGATATATAAATATCATCTACATCATAACTAAGCACATATTCCTTCTTATAGGTTTGCACCAACTGGTCATTAAAACCATATGCATTAATCATACTGGTGTATTTGTCTGTTGTATTTAGTGAAATAAATGCAATTGAAAAAAATTTCCTGTCGGCTGATACACGCACATAGAACTCTGGTTCCTCTTTAAATAAACCAGAAGACACTTGCAGCAAAACACCCGAACCTGTGGTATTAAAATTATCGTCAAGCAAGTAGTAAATAATCTCTATTTTATCTTGCTCATAATTTTTTTTGCTGGTAAACATTATCAGTCCACTTTCCCTTAGCATCATCTTTTCAAGATAAATACCACTATTTACAGGTAAATCACGAGTTATCTCAAGGGTTAAATTTGGCTTGTAGCGTTCAATAGTAAGTTCCTTGCTAAAATCATTTGTTCTTGAGCGGAGTAAAAATATGCCGGCATTATTTTGCCCCAAAACCTGAGAGTAGTAGGTTTTTGATTTTACCTTTTGCTGGTTAGACCACTCAATCATTTGCGTTCGACCTTGAATAGTGAGGCACAAAAAAAGAAAGAGGAATATGTGGTGTTTAGAATTTGACATTTACTTTGCAGCACAAAATAAGCAAGAGTGCGCTAATTTTAGCATCAATTGCACTTAAATTATTGCATGATTAAAATATATGGCAAAATTAACGGAAACCGCTAAAAAGCAGGAAAAAGTGGTATTGGTTGGTGTGATTAATCAGCACCAGCGGGCAGAGCAGGCAGAAGAATACTTGGACGAGTTGTCTTTCTTGGCCTTTACTGCAGGCGGCCGTGTGGTGAAAAGGTTTTTACAAAGACTACCTTATCCTAATCCCCGAACTTTTATTGGCGAAGGAAAACTGAATGAAATTGCTGCTTATGTAAAGGAAAATGAAGTGGATATTGTTGTTTTTGATGATGAATTGTCGCCTTCTCAAATACGCAATTTGGAACAAAGCCTTAAGTGCAAAATACTTGACCGCAGCAATTTAATTCTGGATATTTTTGCAACGCGGGCACGCACCGCTCAAGCAAAATTTCAGGTGGAACTGGCCCAGGCACAATATCTGCTACCTAGGCTAACCCGCATGTGGACGCACCTTTCCAAACAAAAAGGTGGCATTGGCATGAAAGGTCCCGGTGAAACTGAAATAGAAACCGACCGAAGAGCCCTGCGAAATAAAATTAGTAAATTGGAGGACAGGCTTAAAGTAATTGATAAACAAAACTTTACGCGCAGACAAAACCGCAGTGATAAGATAAGGGTAGCTTTGGTTGGGTATACCAATGTTGGCAAATCAACGATACTTAATTTACTTAGCAAATCTGATGTTCTGGCAGAAGATAAGCTTTTTGCTACCCTTGACTCAACCGTTCGAAAAATTGTAATACAGGATACGCCCATGCTGCTTACTGATACCGTTGGCTTTATACGCAAATTGCCCCATCAGTTGGTAGAGTGCTTCAAATCTACCCTAGATGAAATAAGAGAGGCAGATTTGCTGCTACATGTGGTGGATGTATCACACCCTAATTTTGAAGAGCAAATAGAGGTGGTTAATAAAACCCTTGAAGAAATAGGCGCCCATAAAACTCCAAGACTTCTCGTTTTCAACAAAATAGATAAGGCTACAGAGAAACTCATTCCTGAGCAGCCGGAAGAATTGCCCTATCTGGAGCAGCTAAAAAACACCTGGCTTGCCAAAGAAAATGCCCCTGTGATTTTCATATCTGCCGTTCAAAAGCAAAATATTAGCGAACTCAAAAATCGCCTGCTTGAAATGGCCATAAAACCAAAAAGAGATGAGCCCCCAAAAGCTTAGGTTATGTAACAGAATTTTATATTTTTGCGCTTCATCAAAAAATAGGCTAGGCTAGCTATCTTGGCTGCTGAGTCCTGATTTACTTTATACAAGAAATAAATAAACCGTTTGATAAAATGAAAAAGATAGGAATCATTCTTTCAATGCTTAGTGTAGTTAGTTTTAATACCTATGCCCAAAAAAGCAAAGTGCCGGTAAAACCTTTGGTTAAACCTGCACCACCTGCCAATCCATGGGTATTTACCTATGGGCAGGACACCGTTTACAAAAAAGAATTTGAGCGCCTGCTAAGTAAAAACAGAAATGAAAAGGAGATACCAACTGAGTCTGATGTAAGAGAATATCTGGATCTTTATCAGAATTTTAAAATGAAGGTAAAGGAAGCACATCTGTTGCAACTGGATACGCTAAACTCTTTTAAAACTGAACTGGCAGGATATAGAAAACAACTTGCCAACCCTTACCTAACTGATAAAAAAGTAAGTGAGGCCTTGATAAAGGAAGCATATGATCGCATGAAAGAGGAAGTAAATGCCAGCCACATCTTAATCAATTGTGCAGAAAATGCAATGCCAAAAGACACACTTGAGGCTTACAATAAATTAATGGAAATCAGAAAACGTATTCTCAAAGGGGAGTCTTTTGATAGCCTGGCACTGCAGTTTTCGCAAGATCCTTCTGCACAGAAAAATATGGGGCTGCTGGGTTGGTTTACCGCTTTTCATATGATTTATCCTTTCGAAAATCAAGCCTATAAAACACCTATTGGGCAGGTAAGCTTACCTTTTCGCACACGTTATGGCTACCACCTCATAAAAGTTAACGACCGCAGGCCTGCCCGCGGTGAAGTAAAAGTGGCGCATATCATGATTCAAACCGGCCCAAGCGCATCAGAAGAAACCAAAAATGAAGCGCGCCTCAAGGCAGATACGGTGTATATGAAACTGCAAAAAGGAGAATCCTTTGAAAGCCTTGTTGCTGAGTATTCTGCAGATCAGTCTAGCAAAGCAAATGGTGGACTAATGAATTGGTTCAGCAGTTTCAGCAATTTTCCTGATGAGTTTAAAACAGTTGCTTTTTCATTATCGAAAGGTGAGTATTCTAAACCATTTAAAACGGATTATGGTTATCATATCATAAAGCTTGCAGATAAAAGACCGGTTGCAGAATTGAAAGAACTGGAAGAAAATATTAAATCAAAAATTGGTCGCGATTCTCGTGCAGAAAGCAGCAGACTGGTTGTTGCTCAGCGCATCAAGAAAGAAAGTAAATATACGGAGCACGCGGCTGTACTTAAAGAATTTATTGCAGGCATCGATTCATCCTTCTTAAAAGGTGCTTGGACACCGGACGAAAGCAAGATTAATGATAAGCCAATTGTAACGATTAACACAAAATCTTTCACCATGCGTCAATTTGCCGATTTCGTTAAACTTCTGCAGGAACCAAGAGAAAAAGAATCAATTTCTATGATTGTAAATGGCTTGTTTAAAAAGTTTACAGATGAAAAGGCTTTAGAATACGAGGAGTCCGTGCTGGAAGAAAAGTATGAAGATTTTCGTAACCTGATGCAAGAGTATCATGATGGCATTCTGCTTTTTGATTTAACTGATAAAAAAGTATGGACCAAAGCCGTTACTGATACTGCAGGCTTACAACAGTTTCATGAAGCCAACAAAACAAAATATATGTGGAAAGATCGCGTACTTGTATATACCTACAGCTGTTTGAATGAAAAGGCCAAAAAAGAAGCAATGAAAATGGCTGCATCAGGAAAGACCGGAAATGAAATTAAAACCAAGCTCAATAAAAAACTAGTTGGAACTGTTATTATCACAGAATCTAAACATGAGAAAGGTGAGAATCCGGAGAAAGACAAACTATGGGACAAAAAAGGTGTTGTTGATGCGCCCAATGAAGGAGGAGCATTTAAGTTTTATGTGGTTTCAGGAATAATTGCTCCGGAGCCTAAGGCACTTAAAGAAGCAAGAGGCGTAGTTACCAGCGACTATCAAAATCAGTTGGAAAAAGATTGGATTCAATCCTTAAGAAGCAAATATCCGGTTACAGTTAATGAGGAGGTTGTAAAAACACTTTTCAAATAACAGATACTTGTGCGAAATGCTTTCCTGATTTGCGCTACAATGGTCCTTCTTGGGTTAGCATGTAGCAAAAAATCTGCTACAAGTGAAGAGCCACTTGCCAGGGTAAATAATAAATACCTTTACCCATCTGATGTGCAGGATTTATTCTATGCAACTAAGGGAGAAACGGACAGTGCGCGTATCTTGCAGGTGTATGTTGATAACTGGATTAAAAACCAACTGCTGGCTGATATAGCAGAAAAACAGTTAAATGAAAAGGAAAAGAACGTTGCCCGCGAGTTGGATGAATATCGTAACTCCTTGCTCATTCATCGATATCAGTCACGATTGCTGCAGGAAAGATTAGATACGTTGGTTACAGAAGAGGAATTGCGTACATACTTTGAAAAGAATAAGAACAACTTTGAGTTGGCAAAAAATATTGTACAGCTCAAGTTCATTAAAATTGATCGCAAGGCAAGTATCCTCCCTGAGTTAAGGCGTCTTTTTCTATCGCCCGATCTTAAAAGCAAAAAAGAGTTGGCCTCATTATGCGAAAAAAATGCCGCCAATTTTTTTCTGGATGATGAGGCATGGCTTGATTTTAGTGAGGTGCAGAAAGAACTTCCCATAAAGCAATATGATGAAGAACATTTCCTGAGAAATAATAAATTTCTTGAAATAAACGAGGGCAGGTATATTTACCTCATTCTAATTATTGCATACCGAACTAAAAACACGCTTTCATCGTTTGAGTTTGAGAAGGAGCGAATTAAGAATGTAGTGATTAATCAGCGAAAAAGCGATTTACTCAGGAGGTTTGAGCAAAGTATGATAGAAAAAGCAAAAGAAAAAAAGGAGATACAAAACTATACCATTCAATGAAAAAATTAGCCTGTCTCTTACTCTTTTTTATGGCTTCATTACCTGCTATCCTTGCTCAGCAGGCAGGAAAAGCCATTGATCAGATTGTGGCTGTGGTGGGAGATAATATTATCCTGCAATCAGAGGTTGAAATGGAGTTTGAACAACTTAAACGGCAGGCCGATGAA
>JBIIGU010000032.1:0-7612 GCA_044236275.1 Bacteroidia bacterium
ACCAATATCAATAATCATATTACCCATTGGCTCAAACACATCAATACCGATACCTATGGCAGCAGCCATTGGCTCATGAATGAGATATACTTCTTTTGCTCCTGCGCGCTCGGCACTGTCTTTAACAGCCCTTTTTTCTACCTCTGTGATACCTGAAGGTATACAAATCACCATGCGTTGTTGTGGCTTGATGAGTTTGCTGCTTTGCGGTATCATCTGAATCATGCCACGTATCATGTGTTCAGCAGCATTAAAATCTGCAATTACACCATCTTTAAGTGGCCTGATGGTTTTGATATCTTCATGTGCTTTACCATGCATTTGCTGCGCTTGACTTCCAACAGCAATTACATTACCGGTTCTGCGGTTTATGGCAATAATAGATGGCTCATCTACCACTACCTGATCTTTATGAATAATCAGCGTATTTGCTGTTCCCAGGTCTATGGCTAAGTCCTGTGTTAAAAAACTAAACATTCCCATGTGTACTTCTTTATCTAAGGGGATTTAATGACCGCAAATTATAATAATATTCCACAATTCATAACAATCTGTTTTCCTCAGTTTGTTAATGTTTAAAATGCCTGATTCCTGTAAAATACATAGCTATGCCGTTCTCATTACAATAGGAAACTGAGGCATCGTCTTTAACAGAGCCACCGGGCTGTATCACTGCATTGATGCCTTCTTTACCTGCTATTTCTACACAATCAGGGAAAGGGAAAAACGCATCACTACTCATTACAGCATCTTTTAGGCTGAAATGAAATGCATGTGCTTTGGCAATGGCACCTTTTAGGGCATCAATCCTTGAGGTCTGACCGCAGCCAATGCCAATAAGTTGTTTATTTTTAGCTAATACTATGGTATTTGATTTGGTGTGTTTAACAATTTTATCTGCAAAGAGCATATCCTGTATTTGGCTGGCAGAAGCTTTATGTTTGGTCACCTGGATAAGGTCGCTGTCCTTTAATATCACCGTATCGCGGTCCTGCTCAATTACACCATTTAAGATGCTTCTGTAAATTTTGTTTTGGGGCAATTTGCCATGTTGCTGTAATAAAATTCTATTCTTCTTGCTTTGCAATATTTGCAGGGCATTGCCTTCAAAACCGGGCGCAATCAGCACCTCCATAAAAATTTTATCTATCTCTTTTGCTGTAGTCTCATCAATGGGTTGGTTGGCAACAATAATGCCTCCAAAGGCTGAAACAGGATCTCCGGCCAGAGCATCTAGCCACGCAGCCGAAATATTTTCTCTTGAAGCTACTCCGCAGGGGTTGTTGTGCTTGATGATGGCAACCGTTGGTTCATCGAAATCAGCAATAAGATTTAAAGCTGCGTCAATATCCAGCAAATTGTTGTAAGACAATTCTTTGCCATGCAATTGGGTAAAAAGCCGGTTTAGATGGCCAAAGAAAATACCCTTCTGGTGAGGGTTTTCTCCATAGCGCAATGTATTGGCAGGAGACACAGAGGCCTTAAAATTTGCCGGGGTATCTTTATCAAAATACTGGTAAATTAAGCTGTCATAATGCGATGTAACATGAAAGGCTTTAGCGGCATAGCTTCTTCTCTGATCCAGGCTTAATTCCCCATTTTGCTTTTCCAGTATGTCTGATAATGAACCAAAGTCTGCCTTATCACAAATAATGGTGGTATCGTTAAAGTTTTTGGCGGCTGCCCTGATCAGTGAAACACCTCCGATATCAATTTTTTCAATAATTTTCGACTCATCAGTTGTGCTCTGCACGGTTTCTTCAAAAGGATATAAGTCTACCACTACCAAATCAAGAAAAGGTATTTCGTAGGAAGCTACTTCTTGCTTGTCCTGCTCATGGTCTCTGCGCGCCAGAATGCCACCAAATACTTTTGGATGAAGTGTTTTTACCCTACCGCCCAAAATACTTGGATATCCGGTGAGGTCTTCAACACGATTTACGGGTATGCCCATTTTTTCAATGTACTCTTGGGTTCCTCCGGTGGAATATATGTTTACGCCAAGTTTGTGAAGCGTTTTGGCCAGTATATCCAGCCCGTCTTTATAAAAAACAGATAGGAGAGCATTGTTGAGCTTGCGCGAACTGTTCATGTTAATTGGTTTGAAGCGGGCAAAAGTAAGTTGCCTGCAGGTTTTTTACCTGATTATTTATTCATAACTTATGCACCCAACACACGCCTGATTGCTTCAGGGAAATATTGCATCTCCAACATGGAGATTTTGCGGGCAAGGTCTGCTTCTGTATCGGTGTCTTGCACGTCAAATCTGGCCTGGAAAATAGGGGGGCCCTCATCGTATTTTTCTGTTACGAAATGAATGGTTATGCCATGCTCTTTTTCTCTTGCTTTAATTACTGCTTTATGCACATGATGACCATACATTCCTTTACCTCCGAATTTAGGCAGCAAAGCCGGATGTATATTGATGATTTTTCGAGGAAAGGCATTAACCAGATAAGCAGGAATCAGCCATAAAAAACCGGCCAACACAATCAAATCAGGTTTATAGCTTTGAAGGAGTTCTAAGAAGCTTGCTTCATTATCAAAATCAGATTTGTTAAACAATTGCACCGGTACACCGAAAGGTTTCATTCTATCAATAACACCGGCATTCGCGTTATTGCAAAACAACGCCTTTACCTGTATGTTAGGGTTGTGCTCAAAAACCTTACAAATATTCTCAGCATTTGTACCGGTTCCTGATGCAAATATGATGAGGTGTTTAGGCATTAGAATTCAAGTTCATCCAGCAATACTTTGCGGAATAATGAATCAATATTGTTATTGCCATTGAGCCTTTGCAGTGGCAAAGAACAAAATATTAAATCGGCCTTGCCGGTGGAGACGCGCCTGCGTGCACTTAGAACATTAGAAGGGCCATTCCATGTAGAAGTTCCAAGATTGGTTTGGTTGATGAGGTTTGCCCGGCAGAGCGAATCGTAGGAAAATAAACCTGAAGTACCGGAAAAAGTAATAAAGGGTCTTGAGTTGGAAATAATACTGGTTGATTTAAGGCTTGGCCAACCACTGCCGGGGTTATGGGGAGAAACGATTTCGTTTATATTCATACGGATATTGCCACCCGGAGGAGGCACAACCAATGATTCAACAGGTGTAAAACTAAGCACCGTTGAAGTTGCAGGAAAATCATTTGAAATTTCAGCAGCAATAAACATACGACCGCCATTGTTAAAAAATTCGGCAGTATTTTGCTGGCAGGTAGCCAATGTATTGGCATCATCAGTAATCCAGATGATATTTTTAAATAAATTAAATGTTCTTGTTTGGGTTACAGCATCATTATACAATTCATCTTTGTAAAACTGTGTACTTACACCTATCAATGTATCAAAAACAGCAAGATTTCCTCCAATAGTTTTAAACCTATTGGCGTAGAAGTTAAATACCACGCTTGATGAAGAAGATTGTGCATTTACCACCAGAAAATCTGATGCCGGTTTTTTTATCCAGATGCTGTCTTTTGCCGTAATGGAAGTATTTCCGGTTTTGTCAACAGCCTTTAAATAAAAATAGTTCCAAGCATCGTATTTTATTCCGTTCAGGAAACCACTAAGTGCTGTGGTGCGACTGCCTGTAAATACGCGGCACTGAGGCTGAAACACGCCTGCATTCGCCACCCCTTCAATTCTTATGCTGCTGGTATATACAGAATCACTGATGATGGCATCTGAGATATTGCCCGGAATGGCAAAAGTTCCATTGGCAGTATCATTCATGTATATTTCAAATCTGTCTATGTCATTTCTTCCGTCAATGTCTGTGGTTGACCATGCAAGTTTCACAATTGGAAAAGATTTTACAGGACGTTTATTGGAGGTAAAGTCAAAAGCAATTTTAGGCGCAGAGTTTTTTATTGGAAAAACCATGCGTGCGGGCGTAAGATCTTTTTGCCCGATATTGTCAATCGCTCTTATATAAATAGGCAGTTCACCTTTACTAACGCCAAAAGGTAGGTTTAACAGAAAAGAGCCTTTTTGCTCTTTGGTAAACTGCCAGGTTTGCTGGTTATCTACTGAGACTTCATAGCCTGATATAAAACCGGTATTTGATTGTCCCCACCAAAAAGCACTTACAGTAGTTATGAGTAAGTTGCTGCTGTCTCTGCGAACTGAGTCCACAACGACATAGGTTTCCGGTAAATCTTGTGTATTCCTGTCACCTTCAAAGTCTTTTTTGCAGCCTGCTATCATTGCTATTGCCAGCAGGCAAAAGGTAATGTATAGTGTTTTTATTTGTATAGATGATTTCAAGTTAAGGAGTTAAAACGAGGGTTTCTATAAACTTATTCAATCAAGTAATTGCTGTTTCAGAAGAAACATTTTTAAGGCAGTTTCAGCGGCCTCTATACCTTTGTTTCCATGTTTTCCTCCGGCTCTTTCCTTTGCCTGTGTTTGATTATTGGTGGTAAGCACACCAAACACGCAAGGCTTGCCGGTGTTAAGGCCCACTTGCATTACACCATTGGCGCAGGCATCGCATATAAAATCAAAATGTCTTGTTTCGCCTTGTATCACGCAGCCAATTGTTATCACAGCGTCAATATTTTTTTGAGCAGCCAGCCATAGCGCAGCCTGAGGCAATTCATAAGAACCAGGAACTTCTGCAATGAAGATGTTTTTGTGACTTACACCCATATTCAGCAAAAACTCAACCGCTCCTTCTTTAAGGGCGTTTGTAATTTCAGGATTCCATGAGGCAACAGCTATTCCAACTCCAATTTTTTTAAAAACCTTATTAGGTTTAAGTGAAGTTGAAGAAAGGTTTTTTAATTGAGTTGCCATGCTTCATTCATTGTATTATCGGTAAAGCACCTCTTTAACTGCCTTCACTACTTTTTCAGTGCTGGGTAAAAATTCTTGTACAAAAGTTGGTGCATATCCCAATGGTGTATCAGCTGTGGTAACTCGTCTTACCGGAGCATCTAGATAGTCGAATGCATTTTTTTGAATCATGTAAGTAATTTCAGAAGAAATAGATGCAAGCGGCCAGGCTTCTTCAACCACAACCAATCGGTTGGTTTTTTTAACTGATTCAATTACGGTAGCATAATCAATTGGCCTTACGGTTCTTAAATCAATTACTTCGCAACTGATATTTTCTTTGGCAAGTTCTTCTGCAGCTGCAAGCGCCACTTTCATTATTTTACCAAAGGAAACAATGCTTACATCGGTTCCGCTCTTTTTTATATCTGCAACACCAATTGGAATGAGGTATTCTTCTTCTGGCACCTCACCTTTATCACCATACATTTGCTCACTCTCCATAAATATAACAGGGTCATTATCGCGTATGGCAGTTTTTAGAAGGCCTTTGGCATCATATGGGTTTGATGGAACCACTACTTTTAAGCCGGGGCAGTTGGCATACCAATTTTCAAAAGCCTGCGAATGCTGGGCAGCAAGCTGTCCGGCAGAGCCTGTTGGTCCTCTGAAAACCATTGGAATATTAAACTGGCCACCGCTCATCTGATACATTTTAGCAGCAGAGTTTATTACTTGGTCTATTGCAACCAGGGAAAAGTTAAATGTCATAAATTCAACCACAGGTCTCAGCCCATTCATAGCAGCACCAACTGCAATTCCTGCAAAACCTAATTCGGCAATAGGTGTATCTATTACTCTTTTGGGGCCAAACTCCTCAAGCATACCCTGACTTACTTTGTAGGCGCCATTATATTCAGCAACTTCTTCACCCATCAAAAAAATATTCGGGTCTCTACGCATTTCTTCATTCATCGCCTCGCGCAAGGCTTCTCTGAATTGTATAACTCTCATGCTTAAAATTTAAGGGTACAAAAATAGCAGTATATACTAGCTTTCAAAGCAGGTTTGGAAAATTTGAAACCTTAAATTATAACTTATTCTTATGGATGTACATTCAGTTCAATCAGCATCTTAACAATGAATTGCTATTGTTCTGATATGTCACTTGTATTGATACCTGATAGGAAAGAAGCCTAATGTGGCCCGATTAGGCGAAATGTATGCTTAAGATGAGAAAAGTGGCTTCTGCTTACTTCAAGGGGTTTATTGATTCCTTTTAGAAAAATGATTCCGGTATCGTTTGAGCCTCTCTCTATTTTAACAACATGGTGCAGATTAATAATGGTAGACCTATGTATGCGGAAAAAATCATGTATTGGTAATTTATCATCCCAAATTCTAATCAAGCCATATGCAGTAAAGGTTGTGCCATCATCCATGTGCACGGAGGTGTAGTTTCCTTTAGCCTCAATATACACCAAGCTATTCACCTTAATGAGTTTCAATTCATGGTCAACATTTATTAATACAAGATTATCCATCGTTAACCTTGGATGGTTGTTTCCGTTATGCTCAGCACTTTGTACCTCTTTTCTTGTTTTAACCTTCTTTAGGGTTTTGTATAGACGGTCAATGCTTACGGGTTTTATAATATAGTCAACAACATTGTAATCAAATGCTTTTAAAGCCAAATCAGCGTTGTTTTCTATGAAGCAAATTTTGGTTTGTGGGTTAATATTGCTAAGCAGGTCCATCCCATCAGCATCATGCATATTAAGATCAATAAAAACCAAATCAGTTTTATTGTAGTTGTCAGCAATCAGTTCTTTGGCAGTTTCGTAGGAATAGGCATAGCCCAGCACTTCTATAAATCCAAAATCTTTTAACAATTCCTTTAAATGATTGCTTGCAGCCGTATCGTAATCAATAATGATGGCATTGAGTGTTGGTTTCGAATCCATAGGACTGGTTTGGTATGGTAAAAATAGAAATTTAAATTAAATTCTAAATATATAAGCAGACTGATTCATGTGCTTACATTGATAAGAATTAGATTTGCATTGAAAGTTAAATCGATGAATGATATAAAATTACTGAAACCGGAGCATTGGTTAGGTTATGAATTGCTGGATTGCGGGGGTGGTGAAAAGCTTGAAAAGTTTGGCCAGTTTATAACCATAAGGCCTGAGCCACAGGCAATTTGGCAAAAGCAGCTTTCAGAAAAAGACTGGCTTGAATTGGCTCATGTAAAGTATCTTCAAAAAGGAAGCCACTCTGGGGCATGGAAAAAGTTGAAGGAAATGCCAGATAAATGGAAACTTCAGTATAAACATGAAGAATTAAGTATGTCTTTCAACTTATCTTTAACATCATTTAAGCATGTTGGTATTTTTCCGGAGCAGGCGGTTAATTGGGATTATATATACAGCCAAACGAAAAGCATAGGGCAGGGAGCAAGGGTGCTAAATTTATTTGCCTACACCGGTGGTGCATCACTTGCTGCAAAAGCTGCGGGTGCAGATGTTACGCATGTAGATTCAGTGAAGCAGGTTATCAGTTGGTCACGAGAAAATATGGAGAGCAGCGGCCTCAAGGATATCAGGTGGGTAGTAGAGGATGCTCTGAAATTTGTAAAGCGAGAGGTGAATCGTGGGAAAAAGTATCATGGAATTATTTTGGATCCACCTGCCTATGGCATTGGTGCAAATGGTGAGCGTTGGAAGCTGGAAGAACTCATTGACGAAATGCTTAGCGAAATAAAATTATTATTGGACGAAAAGCATCACTTTTTGGTATTAAATATGTATTCACTTGGCATGAGCCCACTT
>JBIIGU010000053.1:0-6506 GCA_044236275.1 Bacteroidia bacterium
CAATTGATATTGCATTAACCTAACATTAACTTTGGGGTAACTGCTGCTAGGTGCTGCGGGATTAGCTTTGTTCCCGATTCTAAATAAAGCACTATGTACAAATTTTTTCTTAAAACCCTAATCCTTACTGCGGTTTCCATTTTAATGAGTTTCACGGATATATGGGCTCAAAATAATGGGAAAATAAGCGGCAAAATTACCGATAAAAAAACCGGAGAAGAATTAATTGGTGTGGCAATACAAGTTGAAGGCACCTCGTTTGGAACTGTAACCGACTATGAAGGTAAATTTAATCTAAGCATAGCACCCGGCACTTATAATTTAATATTCAGTTATATTTCTTACAGTAAAAAAATAGTAAAGGGTATAGAGGTAAAGAGCAAGGATGTTACTACCATTAACGTTACCCTTGAGCAATCTACCCAAGAATTAAATGAAGTGGTAATACAAGCCGAAGCCAGAAAAGAAACAGCCAGTGCATTGTTGATTCAACAAAAGAAAAGCGTAGCCATATCAGATGGTGTTTCGGCAGATTTAATTAAGAGAACGCCTGATGCCACCACAAGCGATGTGATGAAACGTGTAAGCGGTACTTCCATTCAGGATAACAAATTTGCAGTAATCAGGGGATTGAATGACCGATACAATACTGCCTATATCAATGGCGCTCCGCTTCCCAGCACAGAATCTGACAGAAAAGCTTTTTCATTTGATATTTTTCCATCAAACATGATTGATAATATGGTAATCACCAAAACTGCTTCGCCTGATCTTCCTGGTGATTTTGCAGGCGGTGTTATCACCATTAACACAAAAGATATACCTGAAAAGAAGTTTATTTCCTTTGGCATAAGCAGCAGCATACACAGCATAACAACATTTAATGAAGGCTACCGTGCAAACAGAGGTGGCAATGATTGGATTGGCTTGGATGATGGAACAAGAGCATTGCCTTCAGGCATCCCTGCTCGATTAGCTTTTGAACAAAGCTCACCTACAGAAAAGTATAATAGCAGCTTTAAATTCAATGACCAATGGCAAGCTGAAAATATTCCTGCTATACCTGTGAATACATCTATAAATTTCTCTGCCGGAAGTAATTTTAAAATTAAGGAAAAACAGGAACTAGGCTTCATTTTATCCCTTTCACGTTCTGAAAGCTTCCGTAACATACCTGTTGAACGAAACAAGTTTAACAAACCAATGAATGTTGAGGAGAATCAGCTTCGTTCACAAAACTTTGATAGTATTTACAAAAGGGAAGTGCTGGTAGGTAGCATGTTTAACGTTGGCTGGAAAGCCGGCAAAAATCATAAGATCAGTTTTAAAAACGCCTACACCATTAATACAGAAGATCAAACCATTTTCAGGTCGGGTTTAGATGACCTTCTGGATGCAGAAGGTTTACCACAAATTAGAAATCGTTATTACATCTATCAGCAAAATACCTTACTAAGCAATCAGTTAATTGGTGAACACTATATTGTTCCTCTGAAACTGAAAGCAAAATGGGTGCTAAATAATAACCAAATTTCAAGACAGATGCCTGATTTCAGAAGGGCATCTTATAGGTCTACTTTTGACGGCTTCACCGGTGAATATAGCCCTTACACTTTACAAGTTGGACCCAATATCGATATTACCCAAACTGGTAGATTTTATTCTGATTTGAAAGAAAGCATTCAGAGTGCAGGTGTTGATTTCCAATTACCTTTAGAGTTCCTAACGACCAAACACATAAAAACAGACCTTAAAGTAGGTGGATTTATGCAGAAAAGAGAAAGGGATTTTCAGGTTAGGGTTTTTGGCTACAAACTACGTCAAATCGTAAAACCCGGCAACAAATACAATTATCAGGATTTTATCACGCAGGATATAGACCAGGTTTTCTCTAAATCAAATCTTGCTGAAGATACTTTCTTTATGGATGAAAGAATTAATCCGCAGGACGTATACAAAGCAAACTCAACACTAAAAGCGGGATATATTATGTTAGATCAGCGATTCTTCTCCAGATTCAGAGCAGCTTATGGTGTGCGTATAGAAAGTTATAACCAACAAATGAATTCTTTGGGAAGTGCAGGAGAACCCGTTAACGTTGATACTACTTTTATAGATTTACTTCCTTCTGCAAACCTCACCTATGAGCTCACAGAAAAAATTAACCTTCGCCTCTCAGGTAGCAGAACATTAGCAAGACCTGAATTCAGAGAATTAGCTCCATTTGCTTTTTATGATTTTAATATCAACTCTATGGTTGTAGGCAATCCCAATCTGAACAGAACTAGAATACAGAATTATGATTTCCGATTTGAATACTATATGGGAGAGTCTCAACTTATTTCTGCATCACTATTCTATAAAAAGTTTGAAAACGCAATTGAGCAAGTGTATGAGTTTACAGGTAGTGATGCAACACTTGGTTATGTAAGTGATGCCAAAGCACAAAATTCCGGAATAGAATTGGAACTAAGAAAGAATTTTGCTTTCATTGATTCATGGTTAGGCTCCAACTTTGCCCGAAACTTTGCGGTGAATATTAACTATGCCTACATACTATCAGAAGTTATTTTAGATGAGAGTATCAGTCAATCACAGTTTGGCAAAAGGCCTCTTCAGGGACAATCGCCTTATATCCTGAATGCAAGTTTGCAGTACTTTAATCCAAAGACCAATTTATCTGCAGCATTTTTTGTGAACCGCATAGGAAGACGAATTGCTTTTGTTAGGGAAAAGAATGGACTTGTACCGGATTTATGGGAAAACCCGAGAACCGTGCTTGATTTTTCTATTTCTAAACTATTCTACAAACACATTGAAGTTAAATTTACCCTAAGCGATTTGCTGGCTCAAGATCTGGTATTCTATCAAGACAATAACAACAACGGAAAATGGGATGAAGTGAGCACCAATCTGAATCCTAACGCAGGACCAATTTCTCCTTATGTTGACCCTGCAGTTCCAATTGCCCAAAAGGCGACATATGATAATGTAATTTTCCGATATAAAATGGGCATGCAAATTGGCCTTGGTATTGGATTCAAATTCTAATTTGTACTAAACGGTTTTTTAGAAAAGCACAACTTAAAAGGTTGTGCTTTTTTTTAGCAGCAATCATAACATAGATTTAACATTTCATTAACCTTTCCCTTACTGAGTGTGCATACGTTTGTTCAATCAATTTTAATTCGATGAAAAAACTATCCTACCTCTTTACTTTTTTGCTCCTTTCCTTTGTAGGAGCGCATGCTCAAAAAGCAAGAACTATCGCAGCTGGCGATATTACAGCTAACACCACTTGGTTTAGTGACACCATTTACACGCTTGATGGTTATGTGTATGTGAAAAACAATGCTACATTAACTATTCAGCCTGGTACCCTTATAAAGGGAGGCGATCCATCCAAGAAATCTACTTTAATAATTACCAGAACAGGCAAACTGGTAGCAAACGGAACTCCCAACCAACCTATTGTATTTACCTCTTCCAAAAATGCAGGCAGCCGTGCTCCTGGTGATTGGGGTGGTATCGTAATCTTAGGTCAGGCACCTATAAACAGACCTACCGATTGCTCTACTTGTCCGGGTGCTTCTGTTGCGGCTACGTTACCGGGTATTCAAAATAATATCGAAGGTGACTTGGACAATGCAAGTGGTGATGGCCTTTATGGTGGTACTGATCCTAACCATAATTCAGGTACGCTAGCCTATGTGCGTCTTGAGTATGGTGGTGTGGTTATTACTCCGGGTAATGAAATTAATGGTTTAACAATGGGTGGTGTAGGTAAAGGTACCGAGTTGCACCACATACAGGTTACTCAAGTAAATGATGATGCTTTTGAGTGGTTTGGTGGTAATGTAGATGCAAAATATCTTGTATCGCACAGAAATATTGATGACGACCTAGATGTTGATTTCGGTTACACAGGTAAAGTACAATATGCTATTGTATTACGTGACTCTAACTGGTACGATATTGGATCGGGCCCTACTACCAATGGTTTTGAATCTGATAATGATGCAGCCGGATCTGAAGCTACGCCTTATACCGATCCTACTTTCTCTAATGTTACTGTTGTTGGTCCGCTTGCTTCCGGCAACTCATTAGGATTTACAAACTCTTTCCAGAATGGAGCCCGTATTAGAAGGAATTCTTCTACCTCTATTTTCAACTCTATTATTATGGGATGGCCTGCCGGTTTGTTTGTGGATGGCACACGCACAGGTGCTAAATTCCTTAACGACTCTATGATGTTTAAAAACAATATCCTCGCCAATCTAAACAACATCAACAACTCTTCAGCTAATGCTTCACAAGTAAGAACCAAAGTAGTACAAAACGGAACCGATACATTCAATACATTTGGCGGAATCCTTGCAAATCCGTTTAACTATAATAATCCTAATTTTATGCCTACCGGAAGCTCGGTAGCCAACTCAGGTGCTTCATTTGCAGGTCCGCGTATTAGCGATGCCTTCTTTACTCCTACAACATATAGAGGAGCAATGGGTAGTAATCCGGATAGCAACTGGACCAATTGCTGGTGCAAATTTAACCCACAAAATGAAAACTATAATTCTGCACCGGTAAATTATCCTGCGCCATTGGCTAATTTCAATGCAGGCGCACCAACAGGTAGATCAGTTGTGTTTACCAATAACTCTTCAAACGCAACAAATTACTTCTGGGATTTTGGTGTATCCGGATCTAATGCTGATACTTCTGTAGATGCAAATCCAACATTTGTATTCCCTGCAAATGGCACCTATACAGTAACCCTACGTGCTAAAAGTGCTTGTGGTACTTCTACTCAAACAGCATCAGTTACTATCAATGACCAATCGTCAACTCCGGTAGCCAATTTTACTTTTGTACAAAATAGCACTGCAGGATCAAGAGCATTTACCTTTACCAATACAACAGATGAAAAAGGATTTGCAACTGCCTACCTGTGGGATTTTGGTGTAACAGGAACAACAACTGATACTTCTACTGAAAAGAATCCTTCATTTACCTTCCCTGCAAATGGAAGCTATCAGGTAAAACTGCTTGCTGTTGGAACAATCGGAAGAGATTCAATTACCAAAACGGTAAACGTAATTGCAACTTCTTTAGAAGAAAAGGTTAGCGGAATTGCTAATATTACCTTATTCCCTAACCCAACTAATAATGAAGTAAACTTGTTATTTAATGCAATAGAACAAACCTCACTTGTAATAACAGTTGTTGACCTTACAGGCAAAGTTTTGAAACAAGTAGAGAATGGTCAATTCCTTGCAGGAAACCATCAAATAAGTTTCAACACCAATGAACTTGCTTCCGGAATGTATTTTGTGAGAATGGAAACAGAAAACGGAATCAAGACCATGAGATTAGTTGTATCTAAATAATTTTATAGTCATAAGCATCCAGAAAGGCCTCCCCTTGTGGGAGGCTTTTTTTATATTGAATAAGCTGCTTATTTTGAGCTATGATGAAATCAACTAATAAAATAATCTACAGCATAATCGCTTGCTGCTTGATAGCTTTATGTACACTTGCATTTACCAAAAGAAAAAATATTCCGGAAACCAACCTCAAAATTATCTCATTTGTAAAAGGTGTAATAGATAAAAAAGTTGGCAAAGGCGAGTGTTGGGATCTTGCTGCTGAAGCATTAAATAGTGCAGGAGCAAAATGGACTCCACCATATGCCTTTGGCAAATTGGTTGATTATAAAAAAGAAGAAATTATTCCGGGTGATATTATTCAGATAAGTAATGTCGTAATGGAATCAAGAAGCGATACGGCAATAACACGATGGAAAATGGTGCAGCATACCGCCATTTTATTTGAGAACGGTACAAATGGATCAGTTCAGGTTGCAGAGCAAAATGTGAATGGTGTAAGAAAAGTAATGATTAGTAATTGGAACTTGAACGACATCAAAAGCGGAAAAATGCAATTCTATCGTCCGCAGCCTTAATATGATTAATTGCTTCTCTGCTAAAAGCATATGATTTAACTACCCTTATGCCAAGAAGCCCTTTGGCGGTTTGGTAGTGAATTACGTTGTGACTTATTACTTCAGAGAAATTTAAAAACAAGCGTACTCCTGTAAATTCATGGTAAACATCTCCTTCCAAATAAATCAAAGTTGATTCCCTACCTGTTTCATCTTGCGCTAAATGATAATAGTAAGCTTCATGCGATTGAGGACCACTGAAAGTAAAATTAATAATGAGCAATAGAGAAATAAAAGCAGGTAATAAACCAAAGGAAATCAATTGGGGCTTTTGATTACCTGTATAGCGCAACAGGTAGAACAGCAGTAATGGTAGCAGAACATAAATACCTGCAAGCGCTTCGGTAGATATTAAAGTATTAAAACCTATCTTTATAAAAATCCAGATATTAATCAGCACTAAAAATGTCAGATGAGAGTAGCGCCACTGAATGAAGTATAAGAATGAATGAAGATACCGTGTTACAGTAATGTCGCTTCGGTTTAATGTTATCATATAGAT
>JBIIGU010000033.1:0-7526 GCA_044236275.1 Bacteroidia bacterium
TCAATACATCAACAATTTTTCCTTTTCCTTCGTCTCCCCACTGAAGACCCAAAACAACATCTATCATGTTACGTTATATTTAATTCTTTTACGATTGCTTTATTTTTTTATTTCCCTTTTACAGGTAAGACATTTATTCTTTTCATCAACCTTAGGTGCACCAAATAAATGCAGTGAATGATTTTCAATATCAAATTGTAGTAAATCGCCCATAGTACTTCTGATTTGCTGTATCCGCGGATCACAAAATTCCAGTATTTTGTTACAGTTATTGCATATCAGATGGTCGTGCTGCCTGTAACCGTAAGCTTTTTCATAGAGTGCCAGATTTTTACCAAATTGATGTTTTACCACAAGTCCTGCATCCAGCAGTAAATCCAAAGTATTGTATACGGTTGCCCTGCTTACTCTGTAGTTGCGATTTTTCATATGCACAAAAAGTGTTTCCACATCAAAGTGCTCCTTGTTGGAGTATATTTCATCCAGGATATGAAATCGTTCAGGAGTTTTACGCTGCTGGTTTTTCTCCAGATAAGCAATAAACAGCTGCTTCACTTCTTCTTTTGCAGTATTCACCTTTGGTTATTTAAAGGGGCAAATTAAAACACAAAAACGGGTTTATAAAACTTTGATGCAATAAGTTATGAGCAAGTTATAAGCATCAGATAAACATGAATTTACGCACATTTTTTACTGCTGCTATTTTATGTGCCGCTTTTGTATCTTGCACCACATGCGATTGGCTTTATTTATTTTGGCTGTTATATGGTTATTTGATTGCCATGCTCAGCGCATATTTTCTTTCGAACCAGATAGCATAGGCAATACCGGTTGGCAAAACTTGGGAGGTAGATGTGGTATAAGTAACCTGAAAATGGTTGGCTTAATTCCTTTTACTGCAACTGCAGGTAATTATTTTATGGCCATTGAAAATGATTCTGCTGCTTCTTTGCCCAAAGGCAGTATCTCAGCCACTTTTACCCTTACTGAAATCACGCAGAGTTTAAGCTATGATTATTTTTATTTGCCTGCTGTGGCAAAACAAGTAGGCCTCTTGCAATTTCGTTTTTATGTAAATGGTACAGAAGCAACAGCCGGCTTTGACACCATCAGACCTGTATTTTCCGGAATAGATACCATTCAGTTAAAGTGGCAAAAGCGGCAACTTAACTTACCACCTCTCACACAATTGCCCGATAGCTGCAAGCTACAGTGGTGGGCAGATGAAACAACTCCATATTCCGGTAAACCCCTGCTGTTACTGGATAATTTGCAATGGAGTAAATGGAAGGTTGGTGTAGTTGAGGTTAAAGAAAATGGATTGAAAATTTTTCCTAATCCTGCCAATACATCTATTACCATTAAGATGCCTGGTACGGATTTGATTACAATCTGTATTAAAAATCTATCAGGGCAACTCATAGCACGTTGGGAAAACCCTGAACCCAGCACACCATTAGATATCGAAACACTTAGCTCAGGTATGTATATCATTGAATGTTCTACTGCGAATAATTTATTTCTTACACAAAAGCTTGTGGTATGCAAATAATTGTATCTGATGATTTGTACCTAAGTCCTTTTACTGCTGATGATATACCCGGATTACTGGATTGCCTAAACAGGTCTGAGATTATTGATAATCTGTTAACGCTCCCATTTCCGTATACCAAAAATGATGCTGAAATATTTTTGGCACATAATGCACAATTATTTGAAAAACATGGCCTGCACTTATATTATGCCATACGCCTTGCGGAAAACAACTTAATGATTGGCAGTATTGGCTTACAATTGTATAATGAAATGCACCGCAAGCACAGGGCAAAGGTTGGTTATTACCTGCTACCTACGTATCAAGGCAAAGGTATAATGACCCGTTGTCTTAACACGTTTACTCTATGGGCTTTGCACACATTTAAACCTGCACGTATTTCAGCAACGATTTTTATGCATAATATTGCAAGTGAAAAGGTGGCCTTAAAATGTGGTTATCACTTAGAGGCTACACTGTTAAAATACTATTTAAAAAATGGCAAGTACATCGATACAAAACTCTACACCATCATCAATGAATAAGAGAGAACAATTAACCAGCAAGCGCGAGCAGGCGCTTGAAGGAGGCGGCTCGGCCCGCATAGAAGCGCAGCATAAAAAAGGAAAACTTACCGCGCGTGAGCGTATTCATTTCTTGGTAGATGAAGGCTCTTTCGAGGAAATTGGCGCTTTTGTTACCCATCGAAGTAAGGATTTTGGAATGGAAAAACAGCAAATTTTGGGCGATGGTGTGGTTACCGGTTATGGCACAATAAACGGCAGGTTGGTATATGTATTTTCTCAGGATTTTACTGTATTTGGAGGCTCGCTAAGTGAAACCCATGCCGAAAAGATTTGTAAACTCATGGAACTTGCCATGAAAAATGGCGCACCGCTTATTGGCCTAAACGACTCAGGCGGTGCACGCATTCAGGAAGGCGTTGTTTCATTAGGCGGGTATGCCGATATATTTTACCGCAATACATTGGCAAGCGGTGTGGTGCCTCAAATTTCTGCAATAATGGGCCCATGCGCAGGCGGTGCAGTTTATAGCCCAGCCATTACCGATTTTATTATGATGGTTGAAAATACTTCTTACATGTTTGTTACCGGTCCAAATGTTGTTAAAACTGTAACGCATGAAGAGGTAACTTCAGAACAGTTGGGCGGTGCTTCCGTGCACTCAACAAAAAGCGGTGTTGCTCATTTTACGGCAGCAAATGAAATAGATTGTATAAACCAATTAAAGAAACTGCTCAGCTACATTCCTCAAAATTGCGAAGAGCAAGCTCCCTCTTTTGCCTATGAAAGTGGTAATGAAATAAGGGAAGGTTTAAAAAATATTGTGCCCGAAAATCCTAACCAGCCTTATGATATGCGCGAGGTGATTGAACAGATTGCAGATGAGGGCTCGTTTTATGAAGTGCATAAAAACTTTGCAGAAAACATTGTGGTAGGTTTTGCCCGTCTTGCCGGTAGAAGCATCGGTATTGTTGGTAATCAGCCCTCACAGTTGGCCGGATGTTTGGATATACACGCATCTCAAAAAGCTGCACGATTTGTTCGCTTTTGCGACTCCTTCAATATTCCGCTGTTGGTATTTGAAGATGTTCCCGGATTTTTACCCGGAACAGATCAGGAGTGGAATGCCATCATCACTAATGGGGCCAAGCTGTTGTATGCATTTTGCGAAGCTACAGTGCCACGCGTAACCGTTATTACCCGCAAAGCATATGGTGGCGCATATGATGTGATGAATAGCAAGCATATCGGAGCTGACATGAATTTTGCATGGCCAACAGCAGAAATTGCAGTAATGGGTGCTAAAGGTGCTGCTGAAATTATTTTCAAAAAAGAAATTGACAGTGCCGCTGATCATGCAGCAGAACTTGCAAAAAAGGAAAAAGAATATGGTGATTTATTTGCCAACCCTTACCGTGCAGCAGAGCGTGGTTTTGTTGATGAGGTAATATTTCCGGAAGAGTCCCGTTTAAAGCTTATTAAAGCTTTTAAAATGCTTGAAAACAAAGTTGCTAACCTACCCAGAAAAAAACATGGAAACATCCCTCTCTAATAAATATCTCAATCCGATATTATTGCTCATTTCATGTTGCTTTATGAGCAATCTCCTCAATGCCGCAGAGCCGGAACAACGCATTAACTCAAACATTACCAATGTTACGATTTTTATTAACCAGGCTCAAATTACGCGTAGTGCAAAAATTAATTTGGCTGCCGGAGTTACGCAATTGGTTTTCGACCGTATTTCACCATACATGAATCTCAATAGTCTTCAGGTGAAGACAGAAAGCAATGTTAGTTTACTATCGGTTTCACAACGCAATAATTTTCTAAAGGATGAAGAGAAGCCCAAACTCATGATTGATTTGGAAGATTCACTGCAGGTTATTAAGCAACTACTAGAGACGGTAAGAATTAAGAAAGAAGCACTTTCTTTAGAAAAAGAAGTGCTTATCAGCAATAAGCAAATTGGTGGTATGAACAGCGGAGTTAAAGTTGAAGACCTGGAAGACGCACTTGCACTTTTCAGAAAACGCAGTATTGATATTGGAGAAGAATTACTAAAACACACCAATAATGAGAATAGGCTAAAATCAATACAGCAGAAACTTCAGGCCCAATGGGATGAATACAATAACGTGAATAACATAATAGAAGTAGTTGTTACAGTTAAAACACTTGCTGCAGTTAATAATTCAAGAATAGAGCTAACCTATTTAACAAGTAATGCAGCATGGAAACCTTTTTATGATATACGTGTAAAAGATACTAAAAGTCCCCTTCAGCTGGTTAGTAAAGCATATATAACTCAGGCAACAGGTGAGGATTGGAATAATGTTATTCTTAAGCTAAGCACCAATAATCCAAACGAGGGTAGCACTAAACCGGAGTTGAATACGCTTTACCTCAGAACGCAATCGCCTATAGTTTATCAAAGACGAGAAATTATGGCAGCGCCTCAGCGCAAAGCAGCGCAGATTGAATCGGTTGCAGGAGTAGACACAAGGGCATCAGATATACCGGCATTGGTTTATTCACAAGGGAATGCGGTAGAATTGCAAAGTGAGGCCAATATTGAATTCAATGTTACATCAGCGTATAGTATTCCTTCAGATAATAATCCGCATCAGGTTGATTTGACCATGAATAATGTGAATGCAGTTTATGCATACGGTGCAGTGCCCAAAGCAGATAAAGATGCTTTTGTTACAGCTAAAGTGTCCGGTAATGATTTAGTTAATCAAATTAGTGGTGAGGCCAATGTTTATTTTGATGGCACGTATACCGGTAAAACATTTATCAATGGCACATCAAGTGATTCAATTTTACTTTCGTTGGGGCGAGATAAGCGCATTCAAATTCAACGCACTTTGTTAAAAGATTTCAGCAGCAAATCTTTTTCAGGAGGCACAAGAAGGGAGCTTAGCACTTGGGAAATCAGTATTAGAAATACACGAAAAGAAGCAATAAGTATTATAATAGAAGACCAAGTCCCTATTTCAACGGAAAAAGAAATTGAAGTTAAATTATTGTCTAACGGAGGCGCTTCCTATGATGAAGCAACAGGAAAACTTACTTGGAACCTAATGTTAGAAGGAGAAAAATCACAATCTGTTAAATTTAGCTTCGAAGTTAAGTATCCGAAAGAAAAGCTAATAAATCCATATTAAGTTCAATTCTATTAATAAATTCGAAGGCGCATTATTTGCGCCTTTTTTTTATGGGAATAAAATCATTACTCGCCATTCCATTTGCTCAATTTATTTACAAAAAGGTAAAGCAAGATGCAGCACGTGCTGAGTTTACCCAAAGGCAAATACTGAATGAGCTGCTTAAAAAAGCTGCAAATACCTTATTTGGTAAGGACCATAACTTTGCAGCCATAGATTCTTATGATGCATTTAAGAAACAAGTTCCGGTTAGAGATTATGAGGCATTGAGGCCATACTTTGACAGACTCACACAAGGTGAAGAAAATATTTTATGGCCGGGTAAACCGCTCTATTTTGCAAAAACAAGCGGAACAACTTCCGGAGTAAAGTATATTCCTATAACCAGAGATGCTATACCTTACCACATCAACTCAGCACGCAATGCCTTGCTGTGTTATATTGCTCAAACAGGTAATGCTTCTTTTGTTGATGGCAAACTTATTTTTCTTTCAGGAAGCCCGGTTTTAGATACAAAAGGAGGCGTACTCACCGGAAGGTTAAGCGGCATTGTCAATCATCATGTGCCGGCTTATCTCCGTAAAAATCAGATGCCTTCTTACAAAACAAACTGTATTGATGATTGGGAGGAAAAAGTGGAGAAAATAGTAGAAGAAACTTTTAATCAAAATATGACTTTAATAAGTGGTATTCCTCCGTGGGTGCAAATGTATTTTGACAAGCTGAGCATTAAGGCGGGTGGTAAAACCATCAAACAGATTTTTCCAAAACTTCAACTGTTTGTATATGGTGGGGTAAATTATGAGCCTTATCGTGCGAAAATTGAGCAAAGCATTGGTTGTCAAGTTGATACAATTGAAACATACCCCGCCAGTGAAGGTTTTATTGCCTACCAGGATTCCCAAAACAAGGAAGGTTTATTATTACTAACAAACAATGGAATGTTTTATGAATTTATTCCTACCGAAACCTATTTTGATGAGAATCCCACAAGGTTAAGTTTAGAGGAGGTTGAGCTGAATAAAAATTATGCTTTAGTACTCAATACCAATGCCGGTTTATTTGGTTATAGCATAGGCGATACCATTAAATTTATCAGTAGAAATCCATATCGAATTTTGGTTACCGGTCGCATCAAACATTTCATCTCAGCGTTTGGTGAGCATGTAATTGGAGAAGAGGTAGATTACGCACTTACCTATGCCGCAAGTAAACATGGAATTAACGTTATTGAGTTTACCGTTGCCCCGCAGGTTAATCCTCCGGAGGGAGGATTACCATATCACCAATGGTTTATTGAGTTTGAAAATCAACCAGACAATTTAAATGCTTTTGCTAATGATTTAGATACTGCCCTTCAGCAGAAAAATATTTATTACAAAGACTTAATTTCAGGAGGTATTCTTTCTCCATTGGTTATATCCTCTATGAGAAAAAACAGTTTCATTCATTATATGAAGAGTGAAGGTAAACTCGGGGGGCAGAATAAAGTTCCTCGATTAAGCAACAACAGAGCGATTGCAGATAAGTTAATTCCTTATATTGCATAAACTATTCATCATAAAAGTATTGTTGAGGTCGTGTAAATTTAAATCAGGTTTGTATGTTTCATCATAAAGACAATAAAAGGAAAATTGCTATTTTAGGAAGCACTGGGTCAATTGGCACACAGGCCCTCGATATTGTAAGAGCTCATGAGGAGTATTTGGAGGTGGAGGTGCTTACAGGCAACAGCAATGCAGAATTGCTTATTGAGCAGGCCTTAGAGTTTAAGCCCAACCATGTAGTGATTGCTGATGAAACAAAGTATGCTCAGGTGAAACATGCATTGGCTAATGAGCACATAAAAGTTTTTGCAGGAAGCAAAGCAATCACTGAGATAATGGATATCACTTCTGCAGATACCGTTTTAACGGCAATGGTTGGTTATAGTGGTTTGCTGCCTACCATAAGGGCAATTAAGAACAGGAAGCATATTGCTTTGGCTAACAAGGAAACCCTGGTTGTGGCAGGCGAATTGATTACCCGATTATGCGAAGAAAATGGAGTAAGTCTAATACCAGTTGATTCCGAACATTCGGCTATTTTTCAATGCCTCGTTGGTGAAGATTTAAATACCATTGATAAAATAATTTTAACTGCCAGTGGTGGGCCTTTTAGAGGAAAAAAAAGATCTGATTTGGCAGAAGTAACAAAAGCTCAGGCTTTAAAGCACCCCAACTGGAACATGGGCGCAAAAATTACAATCGATTCTGCCACACTTATGAATAAGGGCCTTGAGGTTATTGAAGCCAAATG
>JBIIGU010000034.1:0-7418 GCA_044236275.1 Bacteroidia bacterium
GATAAAATACTTGAATTAGAGCCTGGAAATGGCTATGCGCATTTTGCTTATGCTGATTATTATAATGGCAAAAATGATGAAGCGAATTGGTATAAGCATACCGTTTTAGGCATGCAATCAACCAATGTTGAGGTAAAAACAAAACTAGCCATTTTAGTAAATTTTATTGCCAACGGAAAAGTAGATGGACACCGCCTAAAGTGTTATGAATTGGCCGATGCATTTGCCAAGGGGAATCCGAAGGAAGCAACAGCACATATGGTTATGGGCGATTTGTATGTGCAAGACAAACTATTCAAAGAGGCAAGAAATAAATATCAGCAGGCAGTAGAACTGGAGCCCAATACGCTAGTGGCCTGGCAACAAATGATTTATTGCAGCGGGGAGATGCGCGACAATAAACTGCTGCAATCCGACTGTGAAAAGGCAATGGAATATTTTCCGATGGAAGTGTTGTTTTTTGCCTATCATACTATTGCCAGCATACAGTTGAAGGAATATGAAAAAGCGGTGAATAGTGCAACCAAAGGAATAGAACTTGCTGAAGGAAATGATGAAGTGCTCATACAATTGTATTCCAATCTTGGAGATGCCAATCACTATCTGAAAAACGATTCTGCATGCTATGCTGCTTATGAAAAAGCACTGGCCATAGATAAAAACAATGCTTACGCATTAAATAATTATGCCTATTTCCTAAGTCTGGGTAAAACACAGTTGGAAAAAGCAGAAGAAATGTCTAAACGCAGCTTGGATTTAGATCCGGGCAACTCTTCCTATCTTGATACCTATGGCTGGATATTGTTTCAGCAAAAAAGATATGAGCTCGCCAAAGAGTATATTGAAAAATCCTTGTCCGCTTCACCTAACAGCGCAGAAGTAGTGGAACATATGGGTGACGTGTTTTTTAAATTAAATAAATCTGAAAAAGCAGTTGAGTTTTGGAATAAAGCAAAAGAACTGGGCTCAGAAAGTGAAACGTTGGATAAAAAAATCGAAGAGAAAAAGTATGTGGAATAAACATGCCGTCTTTATTGCCGCAGCAATGTTTATCCTATTCTCTTTAGGCTGCAAATCCTCAAAAAAAATAATTGGCAAAACCCCTGTTGCACATATTACCAGAACAGGGAACGATGCGCTGCAGAATCTGCTTAAAAATATTCAGGCTAATGAAAATACGTTTGACTATTACCAGTGCAGAAGCAAGCTGATTTATACTGAAGGCGAACAAAAGCAAGAGCTGGATGCAATTATCACGATGGAAAAAGACCGTTATGTGCTGTTTTCTATTTCTGCAGTTTTAGGATTGAATGTAGCGCGTGTGCTGGCCACACCCGATTCTGTTGTGGTGATTGATTTGCTGCATAGAAAAGCCATTATTGCCGGTTATGACTATTTGCAAAAAATAACCCAATTGCCTTTAACATTTGCACAACTGCAAAACCTGATTGCGGGTAATGCCTTATATTTTCATGATAGTGCAGTAAGCCTTGCAGATACTGTTATGCCACAGGTTACCATTACACAGCCCTTAGCAGGCAACAGAGCTCAGGCGGTTACCTATGCTATGAACACACTTAAACCCACCAGAACCAAATTGTGGGAGAGAAACGGTACCAAAGAAATCATGATTGACTACAGCAATCCGCATATTCATAAATCATCTGCATTCCCGGCCAGATGGAATATCAATATACAATCAGAAAAAAACATTCAATTTGAGTTGGAGGCAACTCAGTTTACATTTGAGAAGAAAAAAGAACTGGTATTCAGTATTCCCAAATCGTTTGAACTGGTTAAGTTCTAATACCTCTTTCCATACCTTGTTTCTATTGCTCACTAGCCGCAGTTTCCTCATCCGTAAACATAGCTTATCAACATATCGGCAGAAAAAAACAGGCATCATATTACTACAGCAGGCAACTTTGCGGTAAATAAATTATTTGCGTTGAGGCTATTTCGATTTCATGTTACGTTATCCATTGTTTTTTCTTTGTTGCTTTTGGCGGCATTTCCCGCATTGGCTCAGAATATACAGCAACAGCGAAAGGAGCTGGAAAATAAGCGCAAGGAGCTGACTGATAAAATTAAGGAAACCAAAAAGGTTCTGGAAGAAACCCGCACCAGACAAAAAACCACACTTTCTCAGCTTAAAACAATCAATAATCAGATTCGTACCCGCGAGAAAATAATCAATAATGTTCAAGAACAACTACAGGCCGTATCTATTCAAATTTTTGAACAGCAGTCCGTGCTTGACTCTCTAAAAAGAGATATGGTGCGCCTCAAGGAAGAGTATGCTAAAAGTATCAGGGCCTCTTATAAAACAAGAAACGTGTACGATAAAATGCTGTTTGTGTTTTCGGCCAAGAGTTTCAATCAGGCGCTAAAGCGTATTTCATATCTCAATCAATATAGTGATTACCGCAAAAATCAGGCAAAAGTAATTTTACAAACCCAACAACTTATTGTGGCAGAACTTACCAAAATGATTGCCATTAAAAATGAGAAGATGGCCATTTTAGGATTAAAAGAAGAGGAGAAGAAGGAACTAGAAAAAGATAAACAGGAAGAGAGTCAGGTTTTGGCTAAACTCAAAGCGCGTGAAGGCGAGTTGCGTAAAATTCTTGCAGAGAATGAAAAAGCAGCTAAAAAATTAAATAAAGCAATTGGCGATTTAATTGCTCGCGAAATTGAGCTTGCGCGCAAACGTGAAGAAGAGGCCCGTAGAAAAGAGGAACCGGCAGGTGCTGCAAAAAAAGAAGCACCTAAAGCTATGGCAAAGGAAATGTACCTTACACCGGAGGCGCTTAAACTATCTAATGATTTTGAAAGTAACCGCAATAGCCTGCCTTGGCCGGTGGAGAAGGGATATATTTCTGAACAATTTGGTACACATGCCCACCCTACCTTAAAAGGAGTGGTGGTTAATAATAATGGTGTAGATATTTCAACACAGCCAGGGGCTAGTGTCAGAGCCGTTTTTAAAGGTAAGGTTAAATCTATTTTCTCTATTCCGGGCATGGGTAAAATTGTACTTATCAGTCATGGTAAATACTTTACTGCATATGCAAAATTATCGAGCGTATTGGTTAAAGAAGGTCAGGAGGTAGATACACGCGATACCATTGGCACAGTGCTTACCGATGAAGAAGAAGATGTAACGGAAGTGCATCTTGAAATTTGGAATATGAGTCAGAAACTCGATCCTGAAGCCTGGCTCAAAAACTAATCTGTTTTCTGTACTTTCGCCACCCACATGGCACTCATCAAAACATGGATTTCGGCATTTAGGCTTAGAACACTCCCGCTGGCCACTGCGGCTGTTTTAACAGGACTAGCGCTAGCTGATACCTATTACAGTGCCAATTGGTCCATTACCTTATTGTGTTGGCTTACAGCAGTAAGTCTGCAAGTTTTGTCTAATCTGGCAAACGATTACGGGGATTTTATGAAAGGCACAGATAATGATAAACGCATTGGTAATATGCGTGCGCTGCAAAGCGGTATCATTAAGCCTGCAGCCATGCTTCGAATGGTTATATTTTTTGTGTTGCTTAGCCTTACCCTTGGCACAACTTTACTCTGGCAAGCTACGCATGGACAAATCAATTACACCTTTGCTGCTTTTTTTGCATTAGGTTTGGCTGCCATTGCTGCAGCAATTAAATACACAGTTGGTAAAAACGCTTATGGTTATGCTGGATTGGGAGATATTTTTGTATTTATATTCTTTGGCCCGGTTGCCGTGGTAGGCACATTTTTACTAAACTCAGGCATGCGTTTTACCTGGGCAGATAACTGGCCAATTCTGCTGCCTGCTGCTGCAATAGGATTACTTTGCTCTGCTGTTCTGAATGTAAATAACATACGCGATATTGAGAACGATAAAAACAGTGTTAAATTTACGCTGCCTGTGTTGTGGGGAGAGCGCCTAGCAAAAGTGTACCATTTGTTGTTGCTTGCAGCTGCTTCTACCTGCTGGCTTATTTATTTCCGCTGTGATTTTTACCTGCCTCATGCGCTTATGCTTATTCCTGCGGTTGTATTAATCATACATGCTTATCAACTATGGCAAACACCCCCTTCAGTAGTTTATAACAAATTTCTTAAACAGCTTTCGCTGGCAACACTTCTGCTGGCTGCCGCTTTTTATTTTTCACTCGCTCTTATCAAATTTTTTCAGCTTGTGCAAGCCATTCAGCTATTAAAATAAGTATGCAAGCAAAATACTTTAAGCATCTATTGCGGTTTAACAAACCTGCCCGCACCTCAAGGGGCGAAATGCAAACTCACACAGCATGGATTGTATCATTAACAAAAAACAATAAAACAGCTTATGGCGAAGCCTCGCCACTTCCGGGTTTAAGTATTGATGATACCAGCGACTTTGAAATGCAGTTAGAAAAATGCTGCAATCTGGTAAACGATGGCCTTGCCGCGGATAAGCTCCCGATTGATGGTTTCCCTTCTTTGCGCTTTGCCTTTGAAGCTGCTCAGCTGGGTTTGTTAAATGACACTCCTTTCTGTTATGGAGAGAATCCTTTCTATAGAGGTTTACCCATTCCCATTAATGGATTGGTTTGGATGGATGATGCAGAAGCAATGCTGAAGCAAGCAGTTGAAAAGATAGAATCGGGTTTTAATTGCATTAAGTTTAAGGTTGGCACACTTGATTTTGATGAAGAATGCCGCATGTTTGAGAAATTCCGTAAGCGTTTTAACGCATTTACTTACGAAATAAGATTGGATGCCAACGGTGCCTTTTCTAAAGATGATGTGTTTGAAAAGCTACAAGACCTGTCTCGTTTTGAAATACATTCGATTGAGCAGCCGGTTAAACCCGGACAGGCAGAATTGTTTGAAGAGGTGGTTAAAAAAACGCAAATCCCGATAGCATTGGATGAGGAGCTTATTGGCCTTACACATGAGACAGGAGAAAAACTCCTTAAACAAATCCGACCCCACTATCTTATTCTCAAACCCACCCTTATTGGTGGTTTGCACGCTGCCGATGCATGGATAAACATAGCACGTAAAATGCAAATAGGCTGGTGGGCAACCTCTGCACTCGAATCTGCAATTGGCCTTAATATCATTGCCCAGTGGGTTTCTGCCAAAAATAATCCTATGCCTCAGGGATTGGGCACAGGCGGACTTTATACCAATAACTTTACTTCGCCTTTGGTGGTTTCTGGAGGCAAGTTGCACTACAGCCAACCGAGCAATGGACATGAATGGCTTATTACCTAACCATAAATCATCATACTCCCTGTTTAGGCTGCATTCTTTTTATTAAAAATGAATAAATCTGATAAGATTTATAGGCTATGCACTCTAAGCGCTATTTGTTATCTTGCCGCGTTTTCTAAAGTACTTAATGGCCAAAACCGATTATACACTCCGCCTTTCCGGATTAGAGCCCCTCACCATTTTCGAGGGTTCCAACTTTATTAATGTTGGTGAGCGAACCAATGTTACCGGTTCAAAAAAGTTTTTACGCCTCATTAAAGAAGGTCAATACGAAGATGCCCTAGAAGTTGCACGTGAACAAGTGCAGGGCGGTGCGCAAATAATTGATGTGAACATGGATGAAGGCATGATTGACGGTGCTGATGTAATGACCCGTTTTTTAAATCTGGTTATGACAGAACCTGATATTGCGCGTGTACCTGTAATGATTGACTCTTCTAAATGGGAAATTATTGAAGCCGGATTAAAATGCATCCAGGGTAAATGTGTTGTTAACTCCATTTCGCTCAAAGGAGGAGAAGAAGAATTTATTCGTGAAGCCAAAACAATTAAGCGATTTGGCGCGGCTGTTATAGTGATGCTGTTTGATGAAAAAGGCCAGGCTGATAATTATGAAAGACGCATTGAAATAGCCGAACGTGCCTATAAAATCCTAACACAAAAGGTTCACTTCCCCGCAGGCGATATTATTTTTGATCCCAATATTTTTCCTGTAGCTACAGGAATGGAAGAGCATAGAAAGAATGCGCTCGACTTTTTTAATGCAACCAAGTGGATAAAAGAAAATTTACCGGGTGCTAAAATCAGTGGTGGCGTAAGTAATGTGTCTTTTTCTTTTAGAGGCAACGATAAAGTGCGAGAAGCCATGCACTCTGCATTTTTGTATCATGCCATTAAACATGGAATGGACATGGGTATTGTAAACCCAAGCCAGCTTGAAGTGTATGATGAAATAGATAAGGACTTGCTTACCTATGTGGAGGATGTGTTGCTTGACAGAAGAGATGATGCTACTGAGCGCTTGCTTGAATATGCTGAAAAAGTGAAAGGAAAAGGGAAAGAGAAAGTGATTGATGAAGAGTGGCGCAAAGCTACTGTTGAAGAAAGATTGAGCCACGCTTTGGTTAAAGGCATTATAGATTATATAGATACCGACACGGAAGAAGCACGCCAGAAATATGGTAAACCACTGCATGTAATTGAAGGTCCGCTTATGGCCGGCATGAATGTGGTGGGAGATTTGTTTGGTCAAGGTAAAATGTTTTTGCCGCAGGTGGTAAAGAGTGCCCGCGTAATGAAAAAAGCTGTTGCATACTTAACACCTTATCTTGAAGAAGAGAAAAGACTTTCTGGTGCTGCGCAAGGCGGTGGCCAAGGTAAAATATTGCTGGCAACTGTTAAGGGAGATGTACATGATATTGGAAAAAATATTGTTGGTGTGGTGCTGGCTTGCAACAGTTTTGAAATAATTGATATGGGTGTGATGGTGCCTGCCGATAAAATTCTTGAAAGAGCCAAACAGGAAAACGTAGATGTGATTGGCTTGAGCGGACTCATCACTCCCAGCCTAGATGAGATGGTATATGTAGCAAAGGAAATGGAACGTTTGGGAATGAATATGCCACTGCTTATTGGAGGTGCCACTACCTCTCGTGTGCACACGGCCGTTAAAATAGATCCCAATTACAGCGGTCCTGTGGTGCATGTGCTAGATGCCAGTAAAAGTGTACCCGTGGCTCAAAGCCTGATTAGCAAAGAGCAGAGGCCCATTGTACAACAACAACTAAAAAACGAATACGCACAGTTTAGAGAAGATTATAAAAACCGTAAGCGTGAAAAGAATTTTGTAAGCATAGATAAAGCACGTAGCACAGCCATTTCAGTTTCAGCAACAAATATTGTGCAACCAACATTTAAAGGAATACAAATTTTTGATGATTACCCGCTTGAAGATTTACGCGCGTATATCGACTGGACTCCGTTTTTCATGACTTGGGAACTAGCCGGACGTTATCCTAAAATATTAGATGATGAAATTATAGGAACAGAAGCACGCAAATTATTTGCTGACGCCAATAAGATGCTGGATGAAGTGATTGCAAAAAAACTATTGAAAGCCAAAGGTGTAATTGGTTTTTGGCCGGCTACAAAAAAGGGTGATGATG
>JBIIGU010000035.1:0-7377 GCA_044236275.1 Bacteroidia bacterium
GCATAGGCGGTTGCGGTACCTTTATCTCCGCTAATCAATACACCTGCCAAACGAGAAGGTATTTGACCTTTCCATGGTTCGTATCCTTTTAAGCGGTGAGCCATAATAGCTTCACCGGCTGTTGCGGTTAGTATATTATTTCTTAAACCAATAATTCCTCTTGAAGGTATGCTAAATTCGAGATGCTGCAAATCGCCTTTCGGCTCCATAACCAGCAACTCTCCTTTACGCTGACTTACCAACTCTATCACTTTGCCTGCAGACTCCTCCGGAGTATCAACGGTTAGAATTTCTATAGGTTCACACTTTACCCCATCTATTTCTTTTACAATTACACGAGGCTGACCAACCTGCAATTCATACCCTTCACGCCTCATGGTTTCAATCAGAATAGATAAGTGAAGGATACCGCGGCCATAAACCAAAATTGCATCGGGCGAGTCGGTATCTTCCAGTTTGAGTGCAAGATTTTTTTCAGTTTCTTTTTCCAAACGATCTCTTAGGTGGCGGCTGGTTACAAACTTTCCTTCTTTGCCAAAAAAAGGTGAGTTGTTAATGGTAAACAACATGCTCATGGTTGGCTCATCTATGGCAATTGGTTTTAAGCCTTCAGGGTTTTCAAAATCAGCAATGGTATCGCCACTTTCAAAACCTTCTATGCCAAACACCGCACAAATATCACCAGCTTTCACTTCTTCAACCTTTGCACGGCCCAATCCTTCAAACGTATATAGTTCCTTGATGCGACTTTTCTGTATAGAGCCATCGCGCTTAACCAATGAAACAGGCTGATTAACCTTGAGTGTACCCCTTAATAAACGGCCTACCGCTATGCGCCCTGTAAAGGATGAGTAATCAAGAGAGGTAATTTGCATTTGCAAAGTTCCTTCATGCACTTCAGGAGGTGGTATTTGTTCAATAATATCGTCAAGCAATGCCGTAAAATCTTCAGCAGGTGTTTTCCAGTCTCTGCCCATCCAGCCCATTTTTGAGCTTCCGTATATGGTATGAAAATTTAGTTGCTCTTCGGTTGCATCTAGGTTAAAAAACAAATCAAAAACGGCATCATGCACTTCATCCGGTCTGCAATTGGGTTTATCAACCTTATTAATTACCACAATTGGCTTTTTACCAAGCGAAAGTGCTTTATGCAATACGAAACGGGTTTGAGGCATGGGACCTTCAAAAGCATCTACCAATAACAAAACCCCATCGGCCATATTTAATACACGCTCAACCTCGCCACCAAAGTCTGCGTGACCCGGTGTATCTATGATATTAATTTTAACATCCTTATATCTAACCGATACATTTTTAGCCAGAATGGTAATGCCACGCTCACGCTCCAAATCGTTGTTATCTAAAATAAGTTCGCCTGTTTCCTGATTTTCACGAAATAGTTTGGTTTGATGTAAAATTTTGTCAACCAAAGTGGTTTTTCCATGGTCAACGTGAGCGATGATAGCTATGTTTCTGATGTTTTGTTGCATGACTGCCTTAAAAAATTGAGGCGCAAAGGTAGGCAATACTTTTGTTATTACCTGATTAAGTTAAAATTAATGCCCGGATGTGGGGTTGCTCTCTAACGAAATGCCTTGTTTATCCAGCAGCTTTTTTGCCTTTATGCCATACCATGCCAAATACATAAAGCACAATACAGCAACCCAATACGAGGCATGAATGCCCACAGAAGGCATATCAGCCATCAATCCCTGAATTGGAGGAATAACAGCGCCACCTACAATCATCATGATTAAAAAAGCAGAGCCCTGTGAGGTATACTTACCCAAACCCGCAATGGCAATGCTAAAAATGCATGGCCAAAGCACCGAGCAAGCCAAACCACCGCTTACAAATGCATAAGTTGCGATTGCACCTGAAGTAAATAATCCTGTTATCATACCTGCAATACCCAACAGTGCAAAAGCGGTGAGTGATTTGAACGGATTATCTCCCCATAAAAGATTAATTAGAATAAGTATGGCAATAGCCGGCAAATAAACGAGCATGGCAGACACCTGGTAACCATGAAGGGCATTGGCGCCTAAAACCACGGCAAACGCAAGCAATGGAACAAAAACCTGAGCCAGTAATTTTGAAAATCCGGTAAAGTTAAAAATGGTAACACTGCCGGTCCATCGGCCAATCATTAAACTTCCCCAATACAGTGAAACGAAAGGAGATATGGCGGCATCTGTTAATTTGCCAAACTCCGGCAAAGCCAGCAAGGCTCCCATATTACTTTGAATACTTACCTCAACGCCCACATAAATAAAAATAGCTAGCATGCCTAATACCAGATGAGGATATGCAAGCGCTCCCGAGCCTTTTTCTATGCCGGCATCATTTGTTAAAGCCGGTAATGCAGAAAAACCAAAGTATAATGCCATTGCAGCAAAAAGAATCGCAACCCCTGCATACAATCCGCTGATGGAAGTAATGGATGCTGAAGATGCAGGTGAATTAAGTGCCCCAAATAATACATAACTTACCGCAACAGGTCCAATGGTAGTGCCCAAAGAGTTGATGCCGCCTGCCAAATTTAAACGATGTGCTCCTGTTTGAGGTGGGCCAAGTGCCAATACAAAGGGCTGCGCGCAGGTTTGCTGCAAAGAAAACCCAAGAGCAATGATAAAATAAGCTGTAAGAATCATGGCGTACGAACCAGCTTGAACAGATGGTATGATGGCTAATGCACCTAAGGCTGAAAGCAGCAAGCCATATACAATTCCTTTTTTAAGTCCAATTTTATTTAACAGGTCCTTACCACTTATCATTCCATAAGCAAACAAGCCTAAGGAGCCAATAAAATAACCGCCATAAAATGTCATATCAATTAACTGCGACTGAAACTGATTGAGCTGAAAATGTGATTTGCAAAACGGAATAAATATGCCGTTTGAGGCAGCTATAAATCCCCAGAAAAAAAATACGATGATGGTGCTGTATAATTGAGAAGGTTTGCTTTGCATAGGTGGCTTTTCTTTCAAAAATGAGAGATAATGCCAATCGGGACAAGTGCTATTCTCCACATGGTGCCCAAATTGACCTAAAATAAAGTCAAAGATTTTCCGTTTATCCGAAAATGTTTCCACAGAAGGAAAAATAAGAGCTAAATATATAGCTATATATTAGATTCGAAATCAATTACCATACCCTATAAACACCCTCTTATGAAATTAATCAGCGCAATTATTCTAATGGGATTTGGATTGTTCCAGTTTAAAACTTGTTCTAAAGTGAAGCACAAAGAAAAAACTGATTGTGCAGTAAATGAGCAGAAATGCTCAAGTGAATTGGTTCTTGGCGGACCCATTACCATATTAAATCCATCCAGAGAAAAGAAGAAAGCCTGAATTTAATATGAACAAAGCTCGGTTATACTGGTACTGCCAGCTTGGGGGATGGACACTTTTCAATATTATCGAAATCATCAGCTATGGCAATATCTTAGGCTACAATCAGAATCTTTTTATTAATGGCATGGTCAATTTAACGCTGGGCATTGCCATTACACACTTGTATCGTAGCTTTTTATTAAAAACAAATTGGTTAAGCTTACCCTTATACAAACTCATACCCAGATTAATCTGGGCTATTTTGGTAATGTCGGTTGTGTTATCTGTTATTAATATTGGTCTTGACCGGCTTCTTATTCCTATTTTCAAAGAAATGCCTATTTCAGTTGAGCTGGTTATGCCATATTTTTTCAACTTCGGAAAATATATTTTGCTTTGGGTATTAATCTATCACCTCTTTCAATATTGGGAGCGTTCGCTAAAGGTTGAACGGGATTTCTATCAACTGGAAGCTGCCGTAAAAGAAAATCAATACAATAATCTCAAAACTCAACTTAATCCGCATTTCCTTTTTAATTCCCTCAATAGCATTCGTACATTGGTTGATTTAAATCCGGAAATGGCAAAGAGTGCAATTAATCAGCTATCAGGATTATTGCGTAGCTCTTTGCATAAGGGAAGCCAAAGAACGGTTTCACTTGCAGATGAGCTGCAAACAGTGAAAGATTATATCGCTATTGAAACCATCAGATTTGATGAGAGACTTAAATTTTTTTTACATACCAGCGAAGATGCTCTGGCTTGCCCGGTTCCTCCGCTGATGTTGCAAACCCTTGTTGAAAACGCTGTTAAACATGGCATTTCCATAGCAAAGGAAGGTGGAAGCATCAACCTCTCGGCCAAACGAATTGGCAACCACTTGCATATTAGTATTGAAAATACGGGACATTACCTGCCAAGAGGCTCACACCAAGGTGTTGGATTAGCTAATACCATTGAGCGACTGAAAATTTTATTTGATGATAAGGCAAGTTTTGCCATTGGCAACACTGATAATAATATGGTATTAACTGAAATAATTTTACCGGCATGAGCATTAAAACAATTATCGTAGATGATGAAAGACTGGCCCGTGAGGGCTTGAAGAATCTACTTACAGATTTTCCTGAAATTGATATTATTGGTGAGGCTAGCAATGCAGATGAGGCGATTGATATAATTGAGAAACTAAAACCGCAATTGCTTTTTTTGGATATTGAAATGCCCGAAAAAAATGGCTTTGTGCTGCTTGAGGAACTCATTGATACACCTTGCGTAATTTTTACCACTGCATACAATGAATTTGCGATCAAAGCTTTTGAGGTTAATGCATTGGATTATTTACTTAAACCTATACAAACAGAGCGCCTGAGAGACGCAGTAGCGAGGGTAAAAAAGGAAATAGCAGATATTACTGCCGACCAGTTAAAAAACAGGCTTGATGAAAAAGATCAGGTCTTTATCAGAGATGGTGAAAAATGCTGGTTTGTTAAATTGGAAGATATACGCTTAATAGAATCGGCAGGTAATTATGCAAAAATTTATTTCGATAAATATCATCCGCTCATTCATAAAACACTCAATGCGTTAGATGAAAGACTCACACCAAGCATGTTCTTTCGTGCCAACCGCCAACAGATTATTAATTTGCGGTATATTGATAAAATTGAGCCTTTCTTTAATTCGGGTTTTATTATTTATATGAAAGACGGTAAAAAGGTTGAAGTATCGCGCAGGCAATCTGTAAAGTTTAAAGAAATGATGAGCTTATAAACTATACAGCTCCATTCCATTTTCTGATAAACCACTCTAGGCTAAATAGCGCGATGATTAAGTAGAAAATCCATTTTAGGTTAATCCAGCTTATTATTTCCTCCTGTTTATAAACAACAGGTTTAATATTTTCATTATCCCTGATTGCTTTTGCCAATTGCTTTGGCTCATTGAGATAAAATAAGGAGGCACCTGATTGTGATGATAGCTCGCGCAATAACTGATGATCGGCTGTGGTTTGCAAGAATTCTGCCTGAAGTGGTGCCACTATAAACTGACCTTTTAATATTTCAAATTTATTGCCTGCAATTGTTTTTGCTGTAAAACTATAGTTGCCCGGAGTCATTAATCCCGCATTCAATTGATACCCTTTCCCACTTTTGCTGAATGTATATTGAAATTGTTTATTTCGGCTATCAGTAATAATCATCTGCACATCGGCAGTGTTAATTAGCTCATAGCTCTCATTATAAACTTCGGCATCAAATATAACGGGTTCCGCTTCGCTAAAGCGTTTAAGGTGATTAATTTTAAAACGTCCTTTATCTTCTTTAGAAGCAAGATATTGAACAGTTTTGCCAATAAGCGTATTAAATGTAAGCTGTCTGTTTTGCTGAAAATCCCATAGTCGCCATTTCCATAATCCCTCTCCGCAAACGAACCCTTTTCTCACACCTTCACTTCTGGTAAAAAACCACAAAGGATAATCGGTTTTTACATATCCTATTTTCTGTTTGAGTAAAATATCTGCCTCCGAGCGAATAATATAATTTCCATAAGGTGCAATCAATGGTGGGAACTTTGAAATTCGATCTGCATCTTCATTTGTTAGTATAAATGACGCAAATGTATTTTGAGCAACAGGCTGGGCATCATTACTTGCCATACGGCTTGATTGCACAAGCAAATCATTTTCTGTTTGATTCCATGCAGAAAGGTTGGTTTGAGAGCCCAGGATATGCAATACTGGAATCTTCTGATCGTTGATTTGCCTGATAAGCATGGCACCCTCCCCTCTCGGGCCGGGAAGTTGATGCAAAACCATTAAGCTTATATCCTTAGTTAAATTTACCGATTCGTTTCCATTGATAAACTGAACACTTACTTCGTAATTCTCATTTTCTGCCATGCTATTGCGCAAAGCAGCAATATCAGGATGAGGAGCCAATGCAACAATTTTAATCTTTTGCTTTCCATTTATAACTTGTACAAAAACATCAAAGCGGTTATTGGCTACAGATGCTTCACCTCGCAACGGTGCAACTTTTATAACAAAATGTTGCGTACCCTCTTTCCCTGCTTCTACATCCACTTGTATGGTATTAAAAAATTGTCTGCGGTCTATAGTGATGGCTTTGCTATGAATCAATTGTTCATTGTTTGTAACACTTAACGTTGCCGCCTCCCCCTGGTATCCAAAGGCACGTATATCAATACTTAATGGAAACGTATTGCCTTCATAAACCAATTGATTGTGCCTTACTTGCTGTATAATAACATCTTTCTGCTGAACGGTATCACCCAATGCAACTGTATAAACTGGCGAACGCATCTCGGCTGCTGCATACAAAGGGTTACTGCCTTCATTATATATGCCATCTGTTGCGATAACAACAGCACCGGTATTTTTCCAGTCGAACGTTTGATTTACCTCTTTAAAAACATTTGCAATATCTGTTTGCTTGTCATTAAAATCGGGTACGCTACCTGCATTCATTTTCTTCCCAAATACATAAGTGCGCAGCTCATAATTATCTCCGAGCTCATTCGTTAATTCATCAAGCCAATTTGCAACTGCCTGCTTTATAACTGCCGAATCTTTTACAGCCATCACAGATTGGGAATTATCCAAAGCAATGATGATGTATGGCTTTTCAGTTTTGGAAGAAATCCATTTAAACAAGGGACCAAGAATAAGCAGGCAAAGAATAAAAATACCAGCGAATCTGATAAATAGCATTAACCAATCCATCCAGCGTGAGAACCTGCCAGTAAATTCAAGTTTATGATTACGGTATAATATCCAAGCACTGGCAATTGCAACCAGTATGGAAGGAATAATAAGCCAAGCGGATAATTCAGTGCTTAGAAACATGAATTTTCTTCTGAAAAAAATTACATTACCATGCCACCGCAGACATTGATGGTTTGGCCGCTAATATAAGCCGACATATCTGATGCAAGGAAGAGTACACAGTTGGCTACATCTTCAGGAGATCCGCCTCGCTTCAGTGCAATACCTTTGGTCCACTCTGCACGCACCTCT
>JBIIGU010000036.1:0-7266 GCA_044236275.1 Bacteroidia bacterium
TGAATACTGATAAGCTCCTATGGAGTCGGAACAAACCTGCCCGGTTAAATCAATTTCAATGGCACTATTAATGGCAGTAACTTTGGGATTTCTGCTTATTACGTGCGGATCGTTCACATAACTGATATCAAGTCCTTTTATCAGCGGATTATCATCAATAAAATCGTAAAGTTTTTTGGTGCCCAGTACAAAACCGGCCACACAGTAATCTTTAATAATGCGTTTTTTGCTATTATTAATAATGCCATTTTCAATTAGCGGTATCACGCCATCGGAAAACATTTCCGTATGCAAGCCCAGGTCCTTTAGATGTCCAAGATTTTTAAGTACTGCATCGGGTAAGGTGCCAATACCCAGTTGCAGGGTTGCACCATCTTCAACCAGTTCTGCCACATTTTTTCCTATACGGTCATACACATCATTAAAATCTTTTGCATAGCTCACTTCAGGCAAGGAGTCTTCAACCCATACCGCATAATCAATCATCCATGCAGGTATAAATGCATCTCCGTGCATGCGCGGCATGTTTGGGTTAACCTGTGCAATAACCAAATTGGCACTTTGCATAGCTGCGCGGGCCACGTCAACAGAAGTACCCAATGAGCAAAATCCATGTTTATCCGGAGGCGAAACATGCAGTAAAGCTACATCAAGGGGCAATACATTTTTAGCAAACAGCTTAGGTATCTCACTTAAAAAAATCGGTATATAATCTCCGCGGTCTGAGTTTACCGCTATTCTCGTGCTTTCGGAAACAAAAAGTGAGTTCATATAAAACCTGCCCTTCAAGGTTTCCTTATTCAAATCAATACCGTAGGTACTTATACTAACCAGCTCCACATTTTCCAAGTGGGTTCGATTTATAAGCGCATTCACCAAGGCCACAGGTGTAGCTGCACTTCCATGTAAAAATACCCGTTGCCCGGATTGGATATGAGATACCACTTCTTCGGCAGATAGGTAATTTAATTTTTTGCTAAGCATCGGCACTTAATATTTTCAACGAATATGGTGCTTTGCCTTCATTCAAAATATAATCAATATCAGTTTTTACTGCTCTATTTTACTTGTATTGATTCTGGTTTATAAGAAGCAAATTCCGCTTTAGCTTGTTTCTGAAAAGTAATCTGCAGGTATTTGTTAACTTTGTGGGTCATGGGTGCTCACCTCCATTCCGACTTAAACGATACCATTTGCGCATTGGCCACTCCGGCAGGCACAGGTGCTATTGGTATTATACGTGTAAGTGGCAGCAGGGCAATTGAAATTGTGAATACTCTTTTTAAAGGCAAAGACCTTGCAGTGCAGCCAAGCCACACCATTCATTTTGGTAAAATTGCTGATGGAGGACGTATTATTGATGAGGTATTGGCTTCTTTATTTGTTGCGCCAAAATCTTATACCGGTGAGCATACGGTTGAATTAAGTTGTCATGGATCGCATTATATACAGCAACAAATTTTACAGCTGCTGGTGCAGCATGGTTGTCGTTTAGCAAAGCCGGGCGAGTTTACACTCAGGGCATTTTTAAATAAAAAATTAGACTTGAGTCAGGCCGAAGCTGTAGCCGATCTTATAGCCAGTGATAGTGCCGAGAGCCATAAAATGGCTATGCAGCAAATGCGTGGCGGGTATAGTGAGCAAATCAATCACATGCGTTCGCAGCTGGTAAATTTTGCTTCTCTTATCGAACTTGAATTAGACTTTAGCGAAGAGGATGTAGAATTTGCAGCACGCGAAGAATTGCTGGCATTGGTCTCTCAAATTGCTACACTCATCCAAAACCTTCTCCAATCATTTAATTATGGAAATGCCATTAAAAATGGCATACCTACGGTGATTGCCGGCAAACCCAATGCGGGCAAATCTACTTTACTCAATGCACTCATCAATGAGGAGCGTGCAATTGTAAGCGATATTGCAGGCACTACCAGAGATACCATTGAAGAAGCTTTTGTAATAGATGGTATTACGTTCAGACTTATTGATACAGCCGGAATCAGGCAACATGCATCCGATTCAATTGAAGAGATTGGTATAGAGCGAGCATTTGAAAAACTGCAAAAAGCCAGTATTATCATGTATGTTTTTGATGCCACCTTAACCACTGCTGAGCAATTAACACAAGAACTAGATCTGTTCAGTTCGTATCCGGCTATCGTTATTCCGGTTGCCAATAAAACCGATGTACTTGCCGATTATTCGGTATTTAATCAGGAAACGGTATGCATCAGCGCTAAAAATAATATCGGATTGGAATTGCTTAAACAACGTTTGGTAGCTGCTGTACGTAAGGATGAAATTAAAAACGATGTTATCATCACCAACTTACGTCATTATGAAGCACTCAAACATTCTGCTGACGCACTTCAACAGGTGCTTCATGGAATTGATATGCGTATCAGCGGAGAGCTTCTTGCACTTGATATAAGAAAGGCGTTGTTCCATCTGGCAGAAATAACTGGCGAGGTAACAACAGACGATTTATTGGCTAATATCTTTAGTAAATTCTGTATCGGGAAATGATAATTATCCCTGAGTTTTTCCCTTATTTTTATACCTTTACACTGGCTTTTCAAGCAAAATTAGGGTAGCGCTATACGCTGCAAGTCCTCCTTTCACTTCGGTCATTACGGGCTTTTCGCTTCTACACCCTACGCAGTAGCTGCTTTATTGTAACTCTTCAAAAATAATTTATATGAGAAGCTACAATGCTCATACATATTATTCTTTGTTTAATCACTTTCGTTTGGTCTGCAAACTCTTTGGTGTTACATCTTTTATGGCATTGCTTTTATCAATATCATCATCAATAATCTGTTCTTTAACACTTGAAAAGTCAATTGCTTTCAAATCTATTTTTCTTACCTGCCTGTTCCACATAGTGTGGTAGTAATATACCTTATTTTTCAGATCAGAAGAGGATGTAATCTGTGTGGCGCTCACTATATCATTAGGTAAGTGCTTTTGTGGCACTTGTGCTCCAAGAGGTATATTAAAATTGTCAAGTATCCTAAAAGATTCAAACACTGCATCGGTAGCATTTTGCAAGGGCCTGCATGATGCCGTAAAAGCTGCAGCCCTAACAAATCGTGATGGAGGAGTAAAATCTCCCGGCAGTCCTATCAGGCCAGATCCACCACCTAAAGGTTTCACTTCATATAATTCAAATGATTTGGGAGTAGCAGGTTGGTTTGTCAGACTCAAATAATTTCGTTGGTTTATAATATGCCAGTCGTAGGTAGGTGAGTTAGTAATTACACCCAGATAAGGTTCATACACTTTTATTTCTCCTTTATTTACAAGTTCAATAATTTTACTTTTACCTTCTGGGTCGCAAATTTTAAAGTGAAAAGGTAATTCGGCACCTCCAAAGTCTTTGTTCTCTACATTAACAACTTTAATTGTATTCAGTTGAGATATTACTTCATCCACACTTTTACATGATGATAACATCCATTGCATCAAATCGCCAACACTCATGGATTCATTAGCCTTAGTACTATCATATATCGCGTATTCGGCAAATCCGGGCAGGTAGTATACGCCCACGTACAAGCCATGTTCATTTAATCCATCAGGTCCGTATGGTTGTCCGTAAGCAGTAAGTGTAACAAATCCATATTTACCTGTCCAAGTTTTACCATTATAGCCCTGCGGTGTTTGCCCCCTGAAAACTTTATTCCGCGGAACCACCATAATTTTATTATGCTGCGCATCATTTAATGCCCACTCTACTGTGCGCGCCACAACCACTGCTCCATCCGCAGATTTTAATGTTATACCCGTGCAGGCATTAGCCTGTTTGGTAAGGCACAGCAATGCTGTAAAAAGGGTAGCGCATGTTTTAAGTATATTTTTCATAAGAATAGGTTTTATCTTATCAGATTTTATTAGTTAAAATTTACTGTATAGTTTAGTTCCAAAAATACATGTCTTGGTAAAGGTATAGCTAAATTGATATAATGCAAAAGTTCTTAGCCATACTGCAATTCATTATCTCAGTTTGCATCACTAAAAAGTTTACTTTCTCTCCTTACGCAAATTCGCTTATCTTAGCCAAGCTATAATTGTATTAGTCCATGCGCTTCCATATCAATACATTTTTATTCTGGCTATGCTGTTTGCCTATGTTGCAACCAGCTGCCCGCGCACAGCAGCAAGCCACCACCGCAACTGGAAAAAGTGTTTTGCTGTTCAATGATGGCACATGGTTTTATGCCGATAGTGTTCCCTTGTTTGGTATTAAACCAACCGTCATATCTGGTTTAGAAATTCCAAAAATGGGGGCTAAAGATAAAATCATTTCGCATACAGGTTTTGCTCTTAACTATAACGAGAAACATGAGCAGGCAAACTGGGTAGCCTATGAGTTAACCAAGGAAGAAACAAACAAACTATTAAAACGTACCGATAAGTTTATTCCTGATCCCAAGGTACGTTCCAAAACTGCAACAGATAAAGATTACAAAAATTCCGGTTACGATCGCGGACATCTGGCACCCGCATCAGATATGGGCTGGTCGGCTGCAAGTATGGCAGAGTCTTTTTATTATAGCAATATGAGTCCGCAGGAGCCCGGCTTTAATCGTGGCATTTGGAAAAGGCTGGAAGAGCAGGTGCGCAACTGGGCTATACAAAACAATGCAGTATTTGTAGTTACAGGTCCGGTGCTAACCGATGGGTTGCCCACCATTGGTTCCAATAAAGTATCTGTACCAACATTTTATTATAAAGTAATACTAGATTATACCGAGCCTGGCATCAAGGCTATAGGCTTTATCCTGCCCAACTTCGGCACCAAAGATCCGTTACAAAAATATGCAGTAAGTATTGATAGTGTTGAGCAACTTACCGGTATCGATTTTTTTCCGCAGTTGCCCGATGATCAGGAAGTCCTTATAGAAAAAATATTGTGTGCCAAATGCTGGGATTGGAGTGGCGCAGACGACCGGGCCCAGCCCCAACAAAAGAAATCGGCAGCATCATCCACTCAGTGCAGCGGCATAACCAAGTCAGGCAACCGCTGCCGCAACAATACAGTTAATGCCAATGGCTATTGCCATCATCACCAGGCTCAGGCAAGTGGGGGCGGGGCAACAAATAATAACAGCTACAGCACACCCTCACAAAAAAGTAGTAGCACTGTGCAATGCAGTGGCACTACCAAGGCAGGCAACCGTTGCCGCAGAATGACCAGTAATGCAAGTGGCAGGTGTTATCAGCATTAGGTTTGGGGCTTGCCCTTTGGGCCGGGTGTTCCGCGCTACATGGTAGCTTGCTTCACCCCCTAAGCCGGGGTACAGTTACTTAATACATCATCTACATAACCAATTACCGCAAATACACAGGTAAATATGTGTTCTGATATTGCTAAATTTAATGCTGTTCAATAAATGATGAGGCTGCATACGAATGTGTCTAAAGGTGATAAATGAGTAAGCGCACAGTTTAACCAGACATTATGTTGCATAAAAAAAACTCCCAATGGTTTAAACCGTTGGGAGTTTTTGAAATGGATAGAATCAATTTATTTTTCTTGAGGTGCTTGGCTATTCACCGGTTTTAAATTAAAAGAATATTTACACTCACAGTCGCCCTTGGCTTTCCATACAATTTTATCCTGAGCACTGAATACAGAAATTTCATTGTAGCTCTCAAGCTTATCAACCAAAGCAGATTCGCCCGGCTTAACCGAACCAATATATTCCTCCTGCAAATAAATATCAGCCTCATCTTTGCTCTCATTTTTGATAATAATATTACAACCCTGAGAAGCACCGCGACTCCTGCCTATAGGTGGGCATCCCAGAAACCTGCGTTTTTTCATCTTTTTGCGCCACAAAGGCACTTTAGAGACTCCTCTCGTAATAACAATTTGTTCAGCTTTTACATCAATAGTTTGCTCGCATTTAGCATTTTGGGCAAAAGCAGCTGATGAAAATGCAACCAGCACAGTCAACAGCAGATGTTTAATCAAATGTTTCATGATAAAAATGTTTTAATGAGGCAAAGTTACCTATTCCTTTCAACCTGCCTATACCGCAATTAAGGTATAAAATTGCAGAAATATGCATAATTAAGGTCATTTTAGGAAATAAGTAGGATTAAAAATAATTATTTCCCAATTAAAATTTCAAATCTCTTTCTCCCACTTTGCAATTACATAGGTTGCCAAGCAATTGCCAATTAAATTTACAGAGGTACGGCCCATATCCATAATTGCATCAATGGCTAAAATAGCAAAGGCCTTTTGAGGGTCTAATCCCAATGATGCTACAGTACCCACCAATATTAAAAACGAAGCGCCACGCACACCGGCCACACCTTTAGAGGTTAGCATCAGAATCAAACACATTTGCACCTGCTCTGCAACAGTTAGGTTTACTCCGCACACTTGTGCAACAAAAACAGCTGCCAGCGAAAGATACAGTGTGGTGCCATCCAAATTAAAACTATAGCCTGTGGGCAATACAAAAGATACCACCTTACGTGGTATACCCATTTTTTCCAAGTTCTCCATTGCTTTGGGCAATGCTGCTTCAGAGCTTGCCGTAGCAAATGCAATAGATAAAGGTTCGGAAATATGTTTTATAAATTTTTTAAAAGGCAGTTTCACCATCAGCCCAACAGGCACCAGCACCAGCAAAATAAATGCAAACAATGCTGCATAAAGTGTACCCACCAGTTTTAGCAAGTTTTGCAACACGCCATAACCCATGGTTGCAATGGCATAGCCAATTGCACCGCCAACAGCCAAGGGTGCCATATACATTACCAGGTTAGTAAACTTAAACATAACCTGTGCAAGTCCCTCAATGGCATCAACCATTTTCTCCTTGCGCTCACCTTTAACCATTGCCAGCGCAATACCAAATAAAATGCTGAAAACCACAATTTGAAGTATCTGATTTTCTGCAATCGATTTGGCAATATTCTCCGGGAATATATCGAGTACTACATGATGCGTTTGTTTTTGTTGAAGCAGGGCCGTTGCCTTTTCAACCTGCGCTATTCCGGCTTCAAAGGTTGCTCCTACACCCGCCTGCGAAAGATTGATTGCCACCAAGCCAATAATTAAGGCAATGGTGGTAACAGCTTCAAAATAGATGAGTGATTTGATTCCCATGCGTCCCACCTGTTTAAGGTCGGAGTGGCCGGCTATACCTACCACCAGTGTAGAAAAAAGCAGGGGAGCAATAATGGTTTTAATCAGACGCAAAAAAATATCGCTAAATACCTTGAGTTCTTTTGCAATATCCGGAA
>JBIIGU010000195.1:0-3443 GCA_044236275.1 Bacteroidia bacterium
GACATCAGTTATGTGAACGATCCGCACGTAATAAGCAGAAATCCCAAAGTTACTGCCATTAATAGTGCCATTGAAATTGATTTAACCGGGCAGGTTTGTTCCGACTCCATAGGAGCTTATCAGTATTCAGGCATTGGCGGACAAATGGACTTTATAAGAGGGGCAGCATTATCGGAAGGTGGGAAACCAATCATTGCTATTCCTTCAACAACAAAAAAAGGAGAATCGCGCATTGTGCCTTATTTAAAAAAAGGTGCTGGAGTGGTTACCACACGCGGGCACATACATTGGGTAGTTACAGAATATGGCAAAGTAAATTTGTATGGATTAAATATGGAGCAACGCGGCAAAGCACTAATTAGCATAGCACACCCTAATCACCGGGACCAATTAAGCAAAGAATTTATTACACGATTTAATCTTTGAGCAAATGAATGATGTGAAAATGAAACACCTAGGCTTCAGGTTTAGTTTCGTTGTTGTCATTATTATTTTTTGCTGCCTTTTTTCGTTTCTTCTTTTTCTTTAAAAACTTTTGTGCAGCATCTACACCATAATTAAGCACCACTTCTTTAAGTAACTGAACGAGGGTATCTTTTAACGTTCCTCCTGTTGCGGTTTGTATCAGTGGTGATACCACCTCTCCTGCTGTTTCGATTAAGGTATTGCCCTTAAACGGATTTATTTGTGCCCATAGAATTTTGCGTGAATTGGCCCTAATATAAGCACCTGTTTCTGACAAATCCTGTTGTTTTGCTTCCAGCAATAACTGTACCCGCTCTTTCTCTAAATGCAGGGTTTCTATATCTACAATTTTAATTGGTTTCATCGGCTGAAAAGAATAAACGAATAATTGTATTGATAACCGGGCGGTGAATCATTGCTTTTTTAAAAAGCAAAACCATTAAAAACAGAACCACATAAAAAGCACCTACCACACCAAAGCCTTTAAAATAATCACCCCAATATGTACTGAAATAAATTCCTGCCACTACACTTAGAAAGAGTAGACAAAAAAATCCAGTAAATAATAAAACCAAGCTGCTAATCATGTAAGCAGTAACCTTTGCCGATTTTTCAGCAGTTTCTATTTTAAGCAGTTCTAGCCGCAGATTTACATAATCACGGACATCATCATAGGCCTTACCCAAAATATCTTCGTCTTTTACCTGTTCCATTTCAGAAGTAATTTTTAAGCAAATTAGTCAACTTTTTATAATGCACCCTAAATAAGTAGTCTGAATTACATCATATTTTTCATCTGATTAATTTATATGCATATTTGAAACATGCATTTGAGTAACCGGCAACTATTTTTAAACAGGCAGGCACAAACCACACATTTCCCATTATTACTTGAGTTTGAAAAAGCATATGGCATTTATCTGTATGACAGAAGTGGCAAAGCTTATATTGATTTAATTTCGGGAATAAGTGTGAGCAGCCTTGGGCATGGCAATATGCGCGTTAATGAGGCTATTAAAAGTCAGGTTGACCAATATATGCACCTGATGGTTTATGGCGAATATGTGCAAGCTCCGCAGGTAAAACTTGCAGAGAAACTAACGGCCTTGTTGCCATCGGCATTAAACTGCGTGTATTTTGTTAACTCAGGTGCTGAGGCAACTGATGGTGCACTTAAACTTGCCAAAAGGATTACAGGCAGAACGGAAATCATCGCATTTAAGCAGGCCTATCACGGCAGCACACATGCAGCTCTTAGCCTAAACAGTGAAGAATATTATAAAAATGCTTTCAGGCCCTTATTACCCGATATCCGTTTTCTTGAGCACAACCAAACTGCCCAACTTGAATGCATAACGCAACGCACAGCTTGTGTGGTGGCTGAAGTTATTAGAGGAGAAAGCGGATATATTGTATCAGATTCTGATTTTTTATCGGCACTTCGTGCAAAATGTAATAGCACTGGCACATTGCTCATTTTTGATGAGATACAATCCGGAATGGGTAGGAGTGGGAAAATGTTTGCCTTTGAGCACAGCGGAATAATACCTGATGTGTTGCTGCTGGGCAAAGCCCTAGGCGCTGGCATGCCTATTGGCGCCTTCATTGCTTCCAAAGAAATGATGATGCAATTGGCAGAACAACCTATGCTGGGTCACATCACTACTTTTGGAGGTCATCCGGTGGTTTGCGCAGCTGCACTAGCTGGGCTGGAGGAATTGCTTTCACACAACTGGGTAGATGAAGTGGCAGACAAAGAACGATTATTCAGGCATTTGCTAAAACACCCCGCTATCAGGCAAATTAGTGGCAAAGGGCTTATGCTTGCCCCTGAACTGGAGAGTTTTGAACTGAATAAAAAACTCATTGATGCCTGTATAGCGGATGGTTTAATTACCGACTGGTTTTTATTTGCCACCCATAAGCTTAGAATTGCACCACCCTTGATTATTACCCGTGAGGAAATTGCACAAGCGTGCGATATTATTATAAATAACCTAAATAAAATTTAAAATAACTGTTAAACCTTTTGTATCTTGTCTTATCTGAAGCACTGTAATAAGCAAAAAGTAGTTTGCATATGAAAAAAATAATTCAATTCGGTTTGGCAGCAATGGTTGTTGCCGGCCTTTCATTAAACAGTTGTAAAAAAGATGACGACACCATGGACGATGGACTTGAGCAATCAGAATTATCGTCTGATGAAAGCAACCACAGCAATGAGTTGGAAGCATCTTTAAACGAAGCTGATGCAACCATTTCTTCCAGCGGCTTAGGCAAAGGCCCTGGCATTCCAGGTGCCAAGGTTGACGACAGCACCTTTATCAGCCAAAAGAAAATTGTCATTACCTATGATGGATTAAGCGGTGACGGATTAAGAAATCGATCTGGTGTGGTGGTTTTGCAACTCATAAGCGGCAATAAATGGAGTGATGCGGGTGCTGTTCTTAAAGTGGAAGCACAAAATCTGAAAGTTACGCGCGTAAGCACAGGAAAATCAGTAGTGATTAATGGTGTGCATTATATCACCAATGTTACCGGTGGCAAAGCCTATGTAAATAGCAACGTCATTCATAAGGTAAGAGGCAATACCGAAGTAAGTTTTGATAATGGCACCATGCGCACATGGCAGGTAGCCAGAAAAAGAACATTCACCAATACCAGTGGACAGCTTGGCCTTAAAGTAGAAGGCGATACTGCAGTTGGCGGATACAGCAATGTGGTAGTTTGGGGAGTTAACAGAAGAGGGACTTCCTTCTACACACAACTTACCACTCCGCTTACATTTAATAGCCAATGCACCAGCAGACCTGTTTCAGGTATTAAGGTACACAATGGTTTAGTAAAATCAATCACCGTTACTTTTGGTGTAGATGAATCTGGAAACCCTTATAGTGGAACAGGATGCCCTTATGGCTTTAAGATAAATTGGGAAGACAGAAAAGGAAATGCAAGAACTGCCGTTGTATCTTACTAAA
>JBIIGU010000165.1:0-3714 GCA_044236275.1 Bacteroidia bacterium
ATCAGGTCGCTTTTTTTATGGAGTAGGTTTCAGTGTTGCCTTAAAATCAGCTAATGTTTTAAATAAATTTCTGAATACATAATCCTGAATATAAACTGCATCCTTTTCGTCATTTAGAAAAGCAAAATACTTATCACGGTCTATTGTTAACTTATTCCCTTCCTCATCATACTGCTGTGTTGATCTGCGATTAACACCTTTCTTGTGTATCTGAAGCCGTATTGCTCTTCCTGTGCTTTTTTGCTTCACTTCCATGATGCAGTAAATTGGTGTTGCGCGGATTGAATCGTTCTGAATAGGTTTTACATCCTCTACATAACCTTCAAAGTATATATTGCTGAAAGATGCGGTATAATATTTAAGGTACCCCATATCGGCTGCATGTATCAGGTTGCTGCTATCTTTTAAAACAGGTGTGGTTCCTGTATTATTAATGATAAAAGATGCCGATACATCCTGCGGATATGATATGCTGATAGTTGCAATATCTTCAGCCGGTAACACAAATACTTCTTTTGTTTTCCATCTGATGGCTTCCGTATTAAAGCGTGGGGTAAGGTATCCTACAAAACCCGGAATATGGGTAACATATGGTGTTGAAGCTCCATCTATCATCATGAAAGTGCCGGTATTATCATTTGTTTGGCCGCCTACATAGATGGTTTTAATAAGCTTCTCTTCTTTATAAAACTCTGCTTTAACAGCATTGGCAGCCATTTTAGCCACAACGGTGTTAAACTCACTTTCGGCAAGTGGGTTTCTAACCTGCACTTGTTTCATGGTTTGTTTGAGTAAGTCAATCTTTTTTTGATCAGCCTTATACATGCCATTTACCATCCAAGTTTGGTCAGGTTGCTTCTGCAGCAATACGGACCTGCCTGTTTTATCTGCCAAAAATATTTTGGTTATGGAGGAAGTATCCTTAATAGCAAAATCTTTCAATTCGCCTTTAAATGTTGACCAGGGTTTATTAATTACCAGCAAATAGCAAACAATACCTGCCACCAGCAATACCAATAAAATTCTAATGTTTCTGTTCATACTTATACAGCCTGCTTATACACGTACTTGCGTTTGCGCACCCAGCGGTTAATGCCTCCGAAAAATAATACCAAAGCCAATGGCGCCAGCATATTAATTGCCTGCCAAGTCCCTTTTTCCTTTTTAATTTTCCCTTTATTGAGCAGTCGCAGGGTAATTTCTTTACCGCGCACTTCTATAATTCCTGAATCATCACATAGGTAGTCGATACAGTTCAGCACAAAGCGTTTATTGCCGTATTGTTGATTGGTATACCGATTATATCCTAGCGGATAAATTTCACCAGTTGATTTTTTGCGTTGGTTGCGAATCACATCTCCATCAGCAACCACAATCATTTTGTTAGAAGCGATTCTTTCTTTGAATGGCAATTCACTTGATTCACCTGCACCCATGCGATATTGAAAAATGGAAGTAAATTCTCCTTCAAGCAATACTGCAAGAGGAATATTTCCTTTGGTAAACATATCCGGCTCAGGTCTTACACGAGCCATATTTAAATCAACCCTAACGGGAGATGGCACCGCACGTGCAAAAGGTGAAGTTTGCAGCAATACTGTTTTCCTTATTTTTTTGTTTGATGTTGTATCTATTCCGGATGCAAATTGAAACCAAACCGGATCCATGTTTTTTACGATTGGATGATCAACAACCGGAGCTGCTGTTGGATAAAACAACCACGGCAATAATTTTTGCTGCGGCATACCATTTCGCATTCCGGCCAAAATGGGAATGGCTTCACATTGAATATCCTGAATCAGATTATAATTAACCCGCACACCATACCTGAAAAGCATATCATCTAGATTGAGCTGATAACTGCCGCTCATGAACATAGGTTCTTTTTGCAAACTGTCCATATCGGCAATTTGTGAATCGATAAACCACAACACCTTTCCACCATTCATGATGTATTGGTCTAGTTTAAACTTATCATACTCGGCAAAAGCATTTGTAGGCTTGGCAATAATAATACCTATATAATTATTTAATTCCTGAGGCGGAACCATGGTAAGTGGAATGCGCTTTACATCATAATATTGTTCTAATTCAGCTTTGGCTTCTGCTACATCCCATTTATCCAGCTCGCCATGATCTTCGAGTATGGCAATGCGCTTCACCTTTTTTTCAGTTGCCTTTCTTAAGGCATTTGCAATTTCATATTCAAGTAATTCTATGGAGCTATTGATAACTTCCTCAGGTGCTGCACCAAACTGTCCTTTAAGCAGATTCACTGCGATTTCTTTGCCTTTATAATAGAAGAGTGCTCCCGGCACAATTATTTTCTGCGATAGCTCATCATCTTTTTTTATCTGTACGCTGGTTGGCTGCAAACCTTTAGCTCCAAGCTCCTGCACAATATCACCGGATTTTTTCGCATCGGCTTCTGCAAAAGGATCAACAAATTCATATTGTATTTGTCCGCCCGAATAAGCCCTGAATTCATCCAGCATCTCGCGTGTTGATTTGCTCAGACGCTTAAAACCTGCAGGAAATTCACCTTGCAAATAGCATTTTACATACAACACATCATCAACCTTCTTAGCTAAATTAATGCTGGATGCGGAAAGAGAGTAGCGCTTTTCCTTGGTTAAATCTATTCTAAAAAAATATCGTGATAAAATAAGGTTTAGGAATACGAGCACAGATAGCATCAATACCAATTCAACAATTGCCTGTGTTTTATAATTTCTTCTTTTAATTGTTTGTTCTTTGTTCTTCATATCCTTTTCTCCTTTACCATTTGCGTGAACCAAAAACTGTTTTAGTTGCCCAGATAAAAGCCACTATAACGGATAAGAAATACAAAACATCTCTTGAATCTACCACACCTCTGCTGATGGATTGATAATGCGCGCTGATACCCAGTGATGCAATAACCGCATCGAAAGAACCCAGGAGTTTAAAATCAGCAAACAAATCAAACAGAGAATAAAATCCATAGCACAAAAACATGGAGATAATAAACGAAACAATTTGATTATCGCTTATGCTGGAAGAGAAAATGCCAATAGCAACAAAACAGCTGGCCAGAAAAAACAGACCTAGGTAAGAGCCCCAAGTAGCACCAATATCCATATTGCCTTTTGTGGCTCCCAGCTGATAAATACTATAGAAATAGATGAGTGTTGGCAGAATGGAGAACAGAACCAATGCCACTCCGGCAAAATATTTGCCTAAAATAATTTGTAAATCAGTTAAGGGCTTGGTTGTTAAAATTTCTATAGTGCCTGCTCTTTTTTCTTCACTGAATGAGCGCATGGTAATGGCAGATATCAGAAAAATAAAAAGCCACGGAGCCATACTAAATAAGGTGTCCATATTGGCATAGCCCATATCAAACACGTTATAGTCCGGCAAAATCCACATAAATAATCCGGTGGCTACCAAAAACACAATCATTACCACATAGGCAATAAGAGAGCTAAGGAATGCACGGATTTCTTTTTTTAGTATAATAAACATTATGCCCGCCTGGTTAAATTTTGAAATACTTTTTCCAATGATTCGCCCTCTGCACTCATGGAGAGCAATATCCATCCATTGCTTGCAGCAGCTACCGATATTTGTTCACGTAAATCGCCCTCACAGCGCAAAAGATATTTCTTACCATGTTGCTTTACTTCTTTCACTCCCTGAATCTTCTTGAGCAATTCAGCAGATATTTGCTGC
>JBIIGU010000037.1:0-7162 GCA_044236275.1 Bacteroidia bacterium
CTTCTATTTTATAACAATCATTTAGTCCGTCATTATTGGGTGTAAATACATTTGGTATTTTCACATCCATTGCGCTGTCTCCATCAATAAAAAAGGTTTTTATCATGGTATCTGCGCAAAGCTTACCTGCATTGCTCACAAGGGTTACTGTATAGGTATTGCTTTGCTTATAAGTATGTGTGGGGTTTCTGAGATTTGAGCTGTCACCATCTCCAAAGTACCAGGTGAAGGATGTATTGGGGCTTGTGCCCGACTTGTTTACAAAGCGGGCTTCAAGAGAGCAGCTGTCTCGATCCAATTCAAAAGCAACAGCAATTCTTTCTCCCACCATAATATTTCTGGTAAGGGTATCTGCTTTGGCACAGGCTGCAGAATCTGATATAATCAGCGTTAGTTTATAACTACCCTCTGCATTTATAGTGTCTGTAAAGTTTAAACTATCGCTAACCATAACACCATTCAGATACCATTTGGGTTTTCTCGGATTGGTTGAAGTGTTTGTAGCTTTAATAATTGCCGGCAAGCAAAAAGCAGAATCATTTAAGCTGAAGGAAGCCCCTAGCAAATGAGTTGCATTATTGTAGTTGATGACTTGTGTTGCGGTATCAGCGCAAGGGGTTCCCGGTAATGTAATCAGTGTAATGGTGTAGGTGCCATTTTGGTTGTAAGTGTAAGTTGGCGTTTCGGCTGTGGAAGTGTCGCCATTGCCAAAGTCCCAGTAGTAATTAATGACATCAGTAGGGTTGGCCGAAACCGATTTGTTTTTGAAAATGAGATTGGGGGAGCAGGTGTCGCGCCACACCTCAAAATCCGCTTTAGCTGCAGGATTTATCGTATAAATTCGTGTTAGCGTATCGAACGGAAAACAGGTAGTTGTGTCAAATACAATAAGCCTTACAGAAAATGATTGTGCGGTGGTAAAAGTGTCTTTGAGCTGATCGCTTATGCTATCTTTAAAAATATTATTTATGTACCACCAGCGTTTAATTCCATTAACAGAAGTATTATTTATTGTAATAAATGCGGGCAAACAAATAGGCTGCGGAGTTAAAGTAAAATTGGCTTTGAGAATGGATGGTAAGGTATCTAAAGAAACGGTTTTGGTTATTTCATAAGGGCATTTGGCCGAGGGGTTACTTATGAGTTTAACATTGAAATCTCCGCCAGAAGGAAATGTGTGCCTAGGAGCCCTTTCGAAAGAACTAGTCCCATCACCAAACAGCCATTTATATCCAATGGAGTCTCCGGGTAAAACCGGAGAGGTATTGATAAATTGAACACTAAAAGAACAGCTATCCCTTGTCCATGAATAATTGGGATAAACTTCAGGAAACAACTGAAATGTTTTTTGTAAGCTATCTGCTTTATTACACCTCACGGTAGAGTCTGTTACAACAAGTTTAATTTTGTAAACGCCTTTATCGTTTAAAAACAGATCTGTATCCTTGCTACTACTAAATAAGCTATCATTCAAATACCATCTGAACGTGGTTCCGTTAAATCCGGTAAATCGCAGCGGAATAAGTGTAAACTCGCACCATAAGGTATCGTTTGGAGTAAAACCAACTTTAAGGGAAAATTTATTATCTATATAAATTTTTTGAAGCATGGTATCTGCGCAGGCCGATCCTACATTCATAATCAGTTTTACGTCAAACCAGCCGGTATCGGTATATACGTGTATGGGATTTGTTGTATGAGAGGTGTCGCCATCCCCAAATAGCCAGAGTAATGGAACAGGTGTTGGATTTAGTGTGGTAGACAAATTGGTAAAAACCACACGAGGTTCGCAGCTGTCAATTTTAAATGTGAAGTTGGCATCAGATAAAGAGCCTTTCTCAACGGTTTTGCTAATGCTATCCACAATGATACAACGCGAGGAATCAATGACCACCAGTTTCATGGTATAGATGCCTTGTGCACGAATGGTATCGGTATAGGCAGAGTCGGTTGAGCGTAATACCCCGTTTAAATACCATTTGTAATATTTAGCATTATAAGATTTGCTGGTGAATCGAAAAAGAGTATCGCCACATGAGTTGCGCGGCTGAACAGCAAAATCTGCTATTACTGCATTGTTTTTTCTGAAATCAATTTTTAAACCGACATTACTGCACCGTACACTTAAATTTCTTGGAGCATAACTATTGGCAGTTGTTGGGAAAGCGCCATTCGGGCCTTTGCTGCAACTTGCGCAGACACTTTGATATACAATGCCTCTGCGATCAAACCGACTGGTGCCTCCATCCACATGATCATCTTCGGCATTTTCGCCAAAATAAGTGGCATAAAGCAATGAATCGGCATTGGGTTTCAACACAAATAAATAAAAGTCTTCTCCATCTGTTGCAGCCTGAATGGCATCTGAAGTTAGGGGGAGGTTTGTGGTTGAGCTTTGTGATAAACCGACACGCGCGTTGATTGAGACGCCACCATACAATGAGGCATAAATATTACCACACAAGTCAACCATAAATGCACTGGGAGAAAGCGCATTGTTTGAGAGATTATTTCCCAATCTTGCGGAGAAACGTAACGCATTCAGGTCATAATTAAAGCTGCTGATAAATATAGTTCCCCTTGGGGTGCGATATGCACCCGGTGTAGGTGCAATGGTATCAAAGTTTTGACCATACACATAAATGTCGCCATTGGTGTTTGATTTAACAAAATAACACTGATCGTATCCGGCACTGCCCCAATACATGAATCGTTCAAGATTTGCGCCATTGGCGCTTATGCGTGCAATCCATCCATCTGCAATTCCTCCTCTGTAGGAATTGACAACCACACCAGTTGTTGTTGGTTTGTGTCTGCTGTGGGTTCCGCCAACCGCAAAAATGGCCCCATTGGGCATTACCTCAATGGAGTTGAGGGTTTCATTAAGTGTGTCGCCAAGAAAACTACTCCATCGCAATGTGCTGAGTGTACTATCAAACTTAAACAAACAGCCATCCTGAACGCCACTTTTATTTTTTTGAAAAGCATTAACAGTAGTGGGGAAGTTAAATGAGTTCGTTACAGAGCCAACTACAATATCTCCGTTTAAATCTATCTGAACTTCTCCGCGCATCTGGTCCATATAGTTCATGCAAAGCGTATCAGCCAGAGATAACCCATCGCTGTGACTGCCTCCAATAAAAGTAGAGCCAATCAATGCGGTACCACTGTCACTTAGTTTGGTTAGCACAATATCAAACGAGTCATTATGTGTTCTATCAAATGCATTGTTTGAGGTTGGATAATCTCTTGATAAGGTAGAACCTAAAATAACCAAATGGTTAAATTTATCGGTAACCAAGCTGTGCACATAATCCTGATTATCTCCCCCTAAGTAGGTTGCATATAGCAGGCGGGTGCCATCATTATTGTATTTGCTTATTGTAATATCACACGGGTGTGCCCTTTGCGGCCAAGTTCCTGCCCCACCGCCAAATTGCACCTGAAATGCACCGGGAGTAACAGGGTAAGCACCCGTAAAACTGTTAGTGATACCTGCGGTATATAAGTTACCTTCAAAATCATAGGTGGCTGCAGCACCAAAATTATCTGCTGTAGAGCCAGAGTAGGTGGAGAATATCAGTTCCGGATCAATTACTAGAGGCAGATCTTTTCGGTAGGAGCCAAGCACAAATCCAACTTTACTGTTTTCAATTATTCGGTATTCACATGAAACAGCTTCTTGTTGCCCATTAATGATTTGATAGGCAAATGGCCTTGCCTCTGTTAAGGTGTGGAACGAAGTGGTTATCTGAAGCAAACCGGCTATTTTATTTATACTTTCTGCACCGGCATATTGCCAAACAATCTCATTAGGATTGGCATATGGCTTTACCACAAAATCATATTTTAGCGTATTTCGGTTGCTTCCATAAATAAGCATATCAATACCTTTGTAAAGGCGGTTAATCTCCACCTTCTCAAAAGCTTTAACCCCGCCTTGCCATTTAGAAGAATTGCTGCCCAAATAAAAATTATAGTAATGAGTAAGTGGGGCGGTACCCATTATAACCTTATTGGGTAAGGCATTGATAAATTGCACATCTAATCGATGGCCCCTCACCAGATATGGATTAAATCTGTTTTTAATACTTTCATGGGCCTCCCGGCTCATTTTTGCCATATCATCCGGGTGAAAGCTGATATAGGAAAGGCCTCCGGATGTAATCTGCATCAGGTTATAGCCCTGCCTTTGTTCAAACAGCACATCTCTACCCCATTGCCCCTTGTTTTCAACAAATTCAGTCTTTACAACTTTGTGTTCGGCTAAAGTCTGGCCCTGTGCCAAAAAACTTAGCATTAAAAAACACAATAGAAGTAAATAGAACCTTACAATCAATATTTTAGCCGAAAATAGGAATGCTACTAAGGTAAGAATATTTCGTTTGTTAAGGCTATAATGATGAAAGTTTTAACTAAATTTTAAAAATTGCAACCTTCCTTTTAACAATTACGTCTGTAACATTAAGCTGTCAAAAAAGTGAGTGATTTCAATGAAAAAGAGCTGATAAACTTATGTTTAAAAGGAGACCGAAAGGCTCATAAAAAACTATATGACCAATACGCAAGAACGATGTTTGGAGTTTGTTTACGATATAGCAACGGATACGAGGAAGCAAAAGACATTCTTCAAGATGGCTTTATCAAAGTTTTTACAAAATTGAACCAGTATCGTTTCAGTGGCTCATTTGAAGGGTGGATGAAGAGAATTTTTGTAAACACGGCTTTGGAATTTTACCGTGTAAATAAGAATTACATGAATCATGGAGATGTGGAAATGGCTTCAGAAAACCCTCATCATGATTACACGGTAGAACATATGAGCAGAAAGGAAATATTAGCTGCATTAAACAAACTTGCTCCCGGCTACCGAACCGTTCTTAACATGTATATCATAGAAGGATACTCTCATGCTGAAATAGCCGAAATGCTAGGAATAAGTGAGGGTACCTCTAAGTCACAATTATCAAGAGCCCGGGTATTGCTTCAGGAGGCGCTTATTAAACAACAAAGTAAATGAAGATTACACCTAATAATATAGATGAAGTAATTAAAAAGGAGTTCCAAGATTTTGCTCCCGAATTTCCTGATGTCTGGTCGGGAATTGAACAGGGGCTTACTTCAACAAATCCTATTGCACCGCACCATGCTGCCCAATCTGCAATTAAAGGCGGCTTAGCCTCTATAAAAATAATTGCATGGGTTTCAGGTATAGCAATTGTGGCCTCATCGGTTGTTGCATACGTGGCTATAATAAATAAGCCAGAGGCTAAGGAAGAATTGCCCAAGCCTCAGCCTGTGGAGTTAACCTTGGAGTCTGCAGAGAACAGCATAGTTGCAACCGAGGAGAATATTGCAGTTGAAAAAGGCCTTATGCCTGCATTTGATGCAAAACAAATACCACAGGCCACCGCCAAAGGGAATACCAACTCAGTTAAACAGCAATTCAATCAGATTATTGAGCATACTGATATTGAAAAACGTGAATCTCCTAAACAGGAACCCACTACTCCTTATCGAACAGAAGCCAATATTGAAAATACAGAGTTGAGGGATAAGCCAGCCAATCATGATGATGCAACTGAATTCAACGCGCAGGTTATTCATCAACAAGAAAACAATACAGGTAAAAACCAGTTGGAAGCTACCCGAACAGAAAAATTACAATGGGAGCATGAGGAAGAAGCGCGGTTAAAAATTCCGGGTTCTTTTTCGCCAAACGGAGACTCTTTCAACGATGATTTTGTAATAGAAATTGAGAATGAGGAAGCATTTCATTTAATGATTCTCGATCTGAGTGGTAAAGCAGTATTTGAAACCCACAGCAAAGAAAAAAGATGGAATGGATTAAACCGAATAAATGGAGAAGAGTGTGGAGCAGGATGGTATGTTTATACCCTGATATATAGGCTTAAAGGGTCTAATACCGAACAGGTGAAATCGGGAAAATTTAAATTGGTTAGATAAAAAATTGAAATTAATAAAATTTAAGTTTATGTTAGCGAATCTGTTTGAAAAACGAAAACAATTTTCAGAACCTGTTTTTAGTTCTGAAAATATTATTAAACAAGCATTTATTAAACGTATGAAACATATAAAATACCTTCTGATTCTTTTTGCAGCAATGTCCTTGCAAGTGCAGAAAGTTTTTGCACAAACTGCAAGCATGGTGGTTAATCCGGCTATTCTTTGCGAAAATCAACAGGCTCAGCTTTTAGCTAGTGTTGCCGGCCTTTCACCGGGTATTACCCCAACACGATACGACTTTTTCTTGAATGGCACTTTAATAGGTCAAAAAAACACAACCCAACTCTCAACCGATTTTCCAACGCTACCGCTTTCAGGGGGCGTTTATACTGCATCTGCAACGATTCAGCTAAGCAATAGTTCAACAGTTACTTCCAATGTGGAAACCTTTAATGTATTCCATTTGCCTGTGCCATTGCCGGTTTCAGGCACTCCTTTAACGCAATGTTTCCGTGGGAATAATCTTTGTTTTATTAACAATAGTTCTCAGAATCCTAATACGCCAAGTAATCCAATTGACTTCTATTTTTGGAACTGGGGAGATGCAACGGGCGATACAACTTATAACAACGGTGTAACTTGCCATAAGTATAATTTTGCCGGTACTTTTACCATTTTCTTGCGCGCAGTTGATACCAAAGGTTGTCGCAAAGACACTATTCTTACCGATGCAGTAAGGGTAAATAATAATAACCAGATTGATTTTGAATGGAGCATGCTATCAGGGCCTTGCTTTAACTCTTGTTATAAATTTAGAAACCTCAGTGCTGCTCCACGCCATAAGGCAAAAAGCTACAGATGGGATTTTGGTGATGGTAATTTTTATGCCAGCACCACCCAAAACGATTCATTTAGTTATGATACTATTACACATTGTTATTACACCAAAGGCCCTTTTAATCCGAAACTTGCAGTTACTGATTTAACTGATTGTACTGATTCTTTAAGAAAAACATTCTCCAATACATCCAGGCCTCTGCCTGATAATATTGTTTATGATTTAGATATCACCACTTTTAAAAGAGACTCCACGCTTGGAAAAGATGCCGATACAGTTTGCGTGCAAAGTTTTAGCAGCACAGAAATTTGTTTCAAAGTTACACCAATGACTTTCCTTGCCCCCGGCACCGGAGAC
>JBIIGU010000038.1:0-7160 GCA_044236275.1 Bacteroidia bacterium
GCCAGCAATGCTAACCAATGCAGACACAGAACCTGTGTATCCTTCAATAAAAGGAAGCAATCCAATAGGAAGTAGCATTGTGGTAAACATGAGCACCTGAAATGCACTCTTTTTGTTTCTGCCATAGACTGGTAGCATTTTAAAACCTGCTCTCTTGTAATCATCATCCAGTATCCATGCTATACTCCAGAAGTGAGGGAATTGCCAGAAAAACTGAACGCCAAAGAATATTATGGCCTCAGTTGTAATGCTTCCGGTAAAAGCTACCCAACCTAAAAGAGGAGGGAAGGCTCCTGGAAATGCGCCAACAAAAACGGATATGGGTGATACCCTTTTTAAAGGAGTATATATAAATGCATAGCTAACCAGCGATGCTAGAGAAAGCCAACCGCATAGCGGATTTAGAAAAGCAGCAATCAGATACACTCCTGAAATACCCATTATTAAACTTGCTAAACCGGCCTCTGTGCTGCTCATACGTTTGGTTGCAACCGGACGGTTTGCCGTGCGCACCATTAATTTATCAAAATCTTTTTCAATGATTTGATTGATTCCATTAGATGCGCCAACTACCAATGTTCCGCCTAGTGCAAGAATCATTACTTCAAACCAGTTAATTGTGCTCCCGGTTGATGCAGTCAGATAGGTAATAACGGCAGAAAACACCACCAAAAAAGTTAGTCGTGTTTTGATTAATTGGTTATAGTCAGTTACCTTTTGCTTTAACAAAGAGATACCTGATATCCATTCGTTTTTTTCTGCTATTGTTCTTGCTTCGTTCATTTATTTACCCTTTGTTCAGGGTTTGTGTTTTTGAGAATAATAATATCGTAATAAACAGTTGTGCTCCTGCAATCAGGCTTCCAACAAAAAGATGCAAACTCTGCACCATTTTAGGGAATCCCAAATTATCTAATACCTTACCACTTAAAATTTGCATTGCTACCAAAATGATAGTAGACAATGCTAACCTGTATATTAAGGAAGATGAATCAAAATTTTCTTTAAACTTCTTAATCATCCATATAGTTAGAACCAGGCTCACAATGGAAAATGTTCTATGAAAAGAAAAAATTCCACCCAGGGCTTCAATCCAGTATTCGCGGTTTTGTTCACCCATAATCAAAGCAACTGAGTCTATGTTTTCACGCACCTGTGTTCCGCTTATGGTTTGTATGGCTGAAACAGATAGAATCATAACCATTAAAGGTTTTAATGCAGCATCAGCTTTTAGTTGCACAACAGTAAAATTCTGAGAGCGGGTAATAGTATAGATTAATAGCCCAACTATTACCAGTGCAATTAGCATATGAATGGTAACCATCCAGTGTGCCAAATTGGAACTTACAACTTTTGAGCCTATCCAACCCTGAAAGCCAACTAACAGAAACGCTGCGAAACTTAACCAAAAAATACTTTTGTCTCTTTTCAGGTAAGGTATGGCAAAGAACACTGTAAGAAAGATAAATAAACCTATGACCACGCCAATCAATCTGTTCACATATTCCGTCCAGGTTTTATACACGTCAAAGTCTGCTATCTCATGGCCTTCAACGCGAAATCTATCTTTATAATCGGCTGGCAGTTGGCTAACATCAGTAGGTGGAACCCAGGTGCCAAAACACTTTGGCCAATCGGGGCAACCCATACCAGAGCCTGTACTGCGAACCAAACCACCAATAAAAATCAGAATAAAAACAGAGGCTATGGTTAGAATACCGAAACGTCTGAATCTTCTTTCTGATTTTTCCGATAGTTCATTCATATTATGATCTGGCTAGTCCGAACAGGCGTTTCAGAGCAGCAAACATCACCACTTCTTGTTTAGCAGCGGGTGCACTTGTGCGCGAAGGTTCGAATTTAGCCGGATCCGGATCCTGCATTTCATCCACTTGTCCTTCATCAGGTACGTTTTGCGGAATAAAATCATCAGTTGCTCCGGGTTTGCTGTAATCATATGCCCAGCGGTAAACATGAGGTATTTCACCGGGCCAGTTTCCATGCAAATGTTTAACAGGTGCTGTCCACTCAAGTGTATTGGATTTCCATGGGTTTTGAGGGGCACGCTTACCTTTAAAAATACTGTAGAAGAAATTGAATAAGAAGATGAGTTGAGCAAAACCGCCTAAAAGTGCAGCAATGGTAATAAACTCATTCATGTCTACAAATACATTGAACTGATCATATGCAGTATTAGCATAATATCTGCGAGGTACGCCTGCCAAGCCCATAAAGTGCATTGGGAAAAATACGCAGTAGGCTGAAATAAATGTTAACCAGAAATGGATATAACCCAATCCCTCATTCATCATTTTGCCGAATAGTTTAGAGTACCAGTGATAAATTCCGCTCATCATACCAAATATCGCGGCACTGCCCATTACTAAGTGAAAGTGGGCAACTACAAAGTAGGTATCATGTAGGTTAATGTCCAACGCAGCATTACCCAAGTATATTCCGGTTAAACCACCTGAGATGAAGAAGGAAACCAGACCAATGGCAAACAGCATGGCTGGGGTGAGTTGCAAATTACCTTTCCAGAGTGTTGCCAGATAGTTAAAAGTTTTTACGGCTGATGGTACAGCAATAATGAGAGTACCTAACATAAACACAGATCCAAGGAAAGGATTCATACCAGTTAAGAACATGTGGTGACCCCATACAATAAATGAAAGGAAACCAATTGCCAGGATAGAACCAATCATAGCACGGTAACCAAAAATGGGCTTACGTGAGTTGGTTGCAATTACTTCAGAGGTTATACCCAAGGCGGGCAATAAAATGATGTATACTTCAGGGTGACCAAGGAACCAGAATAAGTGCTGGAAAAGAATTGGTGAACCACCGGTTCTTTCAATACCACCTGCTAAATCAGCAGGAATATCTGCTAAGTAGAAAGATGTTCCAAAGCTGCGGTCCATCAGAAGAAGCAACGAACCACCTAATAGTACAGGGAAAGAAAGTAAACCCAATACAGCGGTAATTAAAAATGCCCAGATGGTAAGCGGAAGACGGGTCATTTTCATTCCCTTGGTGCGCATGTTCAATACGGTTGTGATGTAGTTGATACCACCAAGCAATGCAGAAGCAATGAACAGAATCATTGCTACTAGCCAAAGGGTCATACCGTCACCTGATCCTGGAACAGCTTTAGGCAAAGCTGATAAGGGAGGATAAACTGTCCATCCGGCTGATGCGGGTCCGTTTTCAACAAATAATGAAAAAGTTAATACACAAGAAGAAAGGAAGAAGAACCAATATGAAAGCATATTGAGGAATGGAGAAGCCATGTCTCTTGCTCCTATCTGAAGTGGGATAAGCAGATTAGAAAAAGTGCCACTTAATCCGGCAGTTAATACATAGAACACCATGATGGTTCCGTGGATAGTGATAAGAGCCAGATAAAAATTCGGATCTAGCTTGCCGTCTTTACCCCAATGACCAATAATACTTTCCAGGAATGGGAACTTCATATCGGGGTAAGCCAATTGAAGACGGAAAATTAGCGACATGGCCATTCCCAGTGTTCCCATAATGATTCCGGTAATCAAGAATTGTTTAGCAATCATTTTATGATCCATGCTAAAAACATACTTCGAAATGAAGCTTTCCTGATGATGACCATGATGAGCGTCATGGCTGTGGTCATCGTGATGTGAATGCGTATTGCTCATACTTTTAATTATAATTATTTCTTAACGGTTAATGATTATTTGCTAGCTAATGTTTTGTTATTTTTTGCAGGAATTAGCACCTGTGTTTGTGTAGAAGTTGTATCGGCAACAGGAGCTGAATTTTGTACAAATTTTGTTTGGCCGCTCATCCATTTCTCATAATCGCTTGCTGTATGCACGATAACCTTCATTTTCATGCGGTAGTGTGCGCCACCGCATATTTTGTTGCAAAGTAGAATGTAGTCAAAAGTAGGGTCATTTAGTTTGCTGCGCATGTCAGCAGTTGTAATGGTAGGTGTGAACGCAAACTGGGTAGGCAAGCCTGGAACTACATTCATCTGCACGCGAAAGTGAGGCAGATAAGCTGAGTGTATCACATCTTTAGCTCTGAATTTAAGCATCACAGGCTGATCAACTTTTAAGTGAAGCTCATTTGTAACAACATCATCCAACGCTTTCGGGTCTTTCGGATCAACACCAAGGGCGTTTACTTTTCCTATTTCACGGAAATCATGCTTGCCCAACACATTATCAGCACCTGCATAGCGCGCATTCCAGCCAAACTGGTAGCCATAAACTTCAATCAACTGCGCCTTTTCATCTTTGTGATACATGATATCATTCCATGTTTTCAAACCACGAATAACCAGTACGGTTAGCACGATGGCAGGAATAACTGTCCAAATTAGTTCGAGTTTATGATTGTCAGGGAAATATAAGGCTTTGCGGTTTTTGCTGTGCTTATATTTAAAAAGATACCAGAAAAGTAAAATTTGAGTGATGATGAATACCACTAAAGTTAGGTAGAAAGTGATATTGAACATGCTATCATACTCATTGCTATGAGCAGATGCACCATCATAACTATTCACGGTAAGTTTAGTGTGGGCTGCAAATTCCCAAATTACCGCACCCATACCTGCGATAAGGAATAGAAGTGCCATTTTAGAGTTAATGCTGTTCCAATTGATAACCGGTTTTCCTTGTATTTGACCAACTAAACCAAGAATATCAAGCACCAAAGCAATAACCATGAATAACAGCACTGCGATGATAATTAGCAACCAGTTGATTTTGCCCCTCATACTTGCGCTAACCTCTGCAGGAGCAGCTCCTTCAGCAGAAACAGATGTGCCAGCGGAAGCTGCTGTTGCAGTTGCAGCAGGTTTTTCACTTTCGGCTTTAATGTAGGCAATAACTGATTTTATCTGATTGTCACTCAAGTTTTCAAAAGCAGTCATCAACGCTTCGTTGTTCTCTTTATAAATTTGCACGGCAATTGGGTCACCGGCTTTAACCATCTTTTGCGAGTTTTTAATCCAGCTAATGAGCCATTTCTCGTCTCTGCGTTTATGAACATCTTTTAGCGCAGGGCCAACTACTTTTTCATTAATAGCATGGCATGAGGTGCAATTTGCATTGAATAATTGAGCGCCTTCTTCTGCGGTTTGGGCGAATCCTGAATTAAAAAACAGAATGGTTGCAAAAAGAACTAAAGCGCGTAAAACGTTTGTAATGATTTTCATTGTGCTTGTTTTTGAAAGAATGGGTCTTTTTTTCAGCCTGCGAATCTATATTTTTTTATTGTAGTTCAATAACGGTAACGATTTTTTTGTCCACTATCTTACAATGAATTTAAAAAATATGGATACATGCTAAAGCGATAGGGCTGCTGAACTATTTCTTAGGTGCTGCATTAGAGGGTTTTATGGGCGGGGCAGGCCTAGTTGTATTGATTTTGGCAGTGCCTGTGTCTCCCTCAGTTTCTGTAGTCTTTGTGGTAAGTCCGGATAGAGGCAATCCGGTTTCCCAAACGCGTGCACCAAAGTCAGCACCTTCTCTTATCATATTGGCTACAAGAAGCATACTTGTATTTTTACTGAGCGAAAGATCCCGAACATAATTACCAGTGCCTTCTGCAGAAGCTAGCAGCTTTCCGGTGGCAACCTCCCAAACTTTAATACTGCCATCATTGCAACCTGTAAAAGCATAGTTGCCGTCTTCACTTAAGGCCACCGCTGTTACCTTCCAGCAGGCTACAGGCAATTTTCTTATCTCTTTGCCAGTTTTTAAATCCCAAATTCGGGCACTTTTATCATTAGAGCCGCTAATCATTATGGTACCACTTTTATTGATGTCAATGGCATTCACAATATCAGTATGTCCATCAAATGTTCTTGTAACGGTATTGCTTTGCAAACTAATGGCTCTTATTTTTGGTTCTGCACCTGCTACAATAAGTTGACGATTATCTTGGGGATTTAGGGCTATTGCATTAACAGAACTGGTGGTATTGATTACTCTTAATTTCTTGCCTGATGCTACCTCCCACAGAACAATATTGCGATCATCGCTACCTGAAAGCAAATATTTGCGGCTATAATCAAAAAGCAAGGTATTGATATTGCCGTTATGTCCTTCAAGAACCTTTATTAACTTATAAGTTGAATCCCATATGCGTACCGAATGGTCATTTGATCCGCTAGCTAACAAGCCCCCATCGCGACTGTATTTAATTGCAGTTACAGGAGCCAGGTGGGCCTCAAAAGATTTAATGAGGTTAAAGGCAGAATCATCTTTATATATATTTATTTTTTTATCCCAAGAACCTGTGGCTATCTGTCCTCTTGCTGATATGCTGATGGCATCCACATCATTGCTATGGCCGGGTAGAACGGCTTTGGGAGTTGTAAGTGTTTTTTGAGCATTTGCCAAGAAGGGTAAAAGCAAGATAAGAATAACGGTTTTTTTCATAGCACAATCAGATTGGTTTTTTTGTCGCTCAAACTTTAAGAAAAAAATTTAACATTCCAAAGTAATTCATCATAGTTCATTAATTTTGATGATTCATTTCAGTGCCATGGAAAAGAAAATATCAATCCTTATTTGTGCATGTTGTCTGTTGGTGCAATTGCATGCCCAAGAATCAGCAGCACCGGAAAAAACAACCTATCTGGGTTTTGGTACCGGGTTAAATAACAATTGCGGTTTAATTGGTTTAAATCTTGAGCAATTTGTAGCCGAGCGCTTTTCTTTTATTGGAGCCGCAGGTATTGGCTCGTGGGGAAATAAAATAGCCATTGGTGCAAGGTATTATTTAAATGGAAAAACAGGTAAGGCCTTGGGGATTTCATACAGCAGTGCCACTGGTTTAAATAATTTTGAACCGGACAACGTAAAGATTATTCAGAATGGCCAGGAGGTGGATTCTAAAGCCAAGTTTAATCTTTTACCTGTTCAGCAAATAAATGTAACGTGGATAAGAACGTGGCAGGTAGGTAAAACGAATCGCATGGGAATTGAGTTGGGCTATTCCATTAATATAAGTGGTGAGGATAATGTTTCCGGACAAGATGTACCAAAATTAACCGATGAGTCAAGGGATAATTTTAACATTCTTCAGCCGGGAGGGTTAATCTTTGGCTTTAGCTTCAATTTTGGACTTTAGTTGCTATTTCTAATGCCTATAATAAATGATTGGCTAAA
>JBIIGU010000039.1:0-7134 GCA_044236275.1 Bacteroidia bacterium
TGGATTTTCATCTGTAATGCCACCAAAAACAAACTTCTCATCATTTAAATATAATCTCATTTCAGGCCCCACCTTATCTATTGCGAAAGAATCAGCGGTACCTCCCACAAAGAAATCAGTAAAACTTCCGATGGCATCGGTTCCAGAGCCCAAAGCATAATAACTCATTTTACCTTTGCCTACCTCGTAGGCAATATCTTTAGGCACTACAAAACTAAAATTGAATGCGCCATTTTTAACACTGGCTTGACCTCTGAAAAGGACATTGTTTTGCATGTCAAAGTTCATTACCGGACTGTTTACATTATTACCCAGTGTTCGATAGGTTGTAGGCTTATCAAAAACAGTGGGGTATATTACACCATTAACTTCACTAAGCAACTTTCCGGTTTTATCTGTAATTATGCCACCCACCTCCACCTTCTCATATGCGCTAATAGTATCAGGGTTTAAACTGTTTACAGGCAACTTATTAATGCTGGCAGTTTTCACATAATGATTGGGTACTGAGAAAGTAATAGCAGGATCACCAAGTAGTGTGAAATTCCTGGTGTTGATTGACAAATAGGCATTTTTGGTTAGACGCATGATTTCTCCCATTGTTTTTGGAGATTGAAGCGAAGCCGAATCCAAACCTACAAAATCATAGAAGTATGAGTTTAGGGCAAGATTATCTCCGGAGTTAACAAGCCTTACCGTTGTAAATAAAGCAATGCCTCCGCCATCAGGGTTTAGTAAAACCATCTCTCCTGCTGAGGTTCTGGCAGGATCATCAAACCGGCTAAATTCACAAGTAGCGGTAAAAAAAGCTGGTAGTTTAAATCCATTTCTCCATCTATTAATATCGTCCGTATTGAGTATTCTTTCTTCTGCCCAGCCAACTTCGCCTCCATGGCCTGTATAATTTATGATTAGCGCACCACGTTCTACACTTCTTACAATTTCATCTTGTGCTGCAGGATTCCTTTGTCCACCGGTGCCTAGTTCTTCCTTATATGCATCAATAAATATTTTTTTTACATTATAATGATTGAATCGCTGAATAGCTGTATTAGCAAGCCCATTGGCCTGAAAAGTATGTATTCCTCCATCTTCATCATCTGCAACAAAAACCAGTCGGGAAATCCAATCGCCTGCTCCATTTTTAGAAGCATATTGTATGATTTTATTTACCATGGCCTGTGCCTGTGCTTTATCCTGTGCAGGTAACCTGCCAATGGCCACATCTAGTTTTTCTGCATTGTTATCCTCATCCGTTTCCCATCTGCCTTCATTCTCATCCAGCAAACCAAAAAAATCATCTGTATTATAAGTACCAACCGGATCTAAAGAATTGCGGCTGGCAAAGGTTGGTACATAGTTGGTATTATTAGCCACTCTGTATTTATAATCGTATGATGCCCTGCCGAGAAGCGTTACGTATTTGAGCAAATCTTGGGTAGAACTTGCCTTCTGATAAATCATTCTTATAAAATCTCTGATGGCAGAAATATCCTGTGAGCCTGAAGAGAACTCATTGTAGATATCAAATACGTTTACCACATGCACGGTTAGCCCTTTTCCCATGTGAAAATCAGCCAGCTTAGATGCCTCGGTCATAAATGCAGGATAAGCAATAATGAGTAAATCAGCAGGTGCAAGCGCATGCAGGTTCTGGTTGGCAATTCTATTGGCCGATACCGGACCAAAAAATCCTGTATTTCTAAACACCACAAACTTCCTGAGAGAATCGGTTGCCGCGCGGAAACTTAGATTATTTGCATTTACAACTGTTTGCATCACATCAGGCTGGAGCGCATTGGTAATATCCCATACATTGGCGCCTGCTGCACCGGCAACATCAAATTGAGTGATGGCTGATGGTGCAATGCTTTGTGCATCGGTAAACACCAACTGATTGCTTAGCAATTGCAAGGAGCCCCTTGTTTGTATTTGAAAATAATCTAGCCAACCCACAGAGCCGGGGCTTGTTTGGTTATATGTATACGTAATATTTAAGTTGCCGGTATTAATGGGAAAAGTAACCGTTTTAATACCATCTGCATCAGAAGCAAATTCTGAGTCGTATCTGCTGGGCACATTGGGAATACTGTGCGTTATGTAGTTCATTCCATTTACAGCAACACTAAAACTGCTGGGAGTAAATGATCTAGCAACAACAGAGGAGGTAAAGATAGCTGTTGCACCATTTACCAGCGGAGACAGGTTCACTGAAAAATTGCGCTGTGTGGTTTTATCAAAATCTTCACCAAGCCATAATCTTCCTGATTTAATTAGATTTACACGATCATTTTCATAGGCAAACAAAACGTCCATACCGCTGGATGTTCGGTTTGAAGCTAGAGCAGCAGGCTGTGTTACTATACGCTTTCCATTTGCTCCTCCATAAGTAAGAAAATAATAAGTGGTGTCGGCATATATATTATTCTCTCTGGCAAATCTGGAGTTGGTGGCATTGAAACGCCAAACATCTTGCTGAGCCTGGCCAAAAAATAAAACCGCATCGCCTTCATTAAAGATGCCGTCCGCTTCTCCAATTACTTGAATAGCCAACTCAAAAAGGTCGTCAAATCTCTTTTGGCTATTTTTTTGAGGTATCATTCCAGCACCCATGCCATAAATTTTTAGGGTCTTGGGATTGAAATTATCCATATCTATTCCAATCGACTGAAGGAAGGAACGAGTTAGTTGATGCACTCCGGTGTTTACAATGCCCAGCCTAATCCAATCACCTGTAGCGAGCACAGAGGAGGAAGCAAATACAGGCTTCTTACCAAATTGAAGCCGACTAGTAGTAGCTTCATATTCAATAACCAACTCAAATTTTTCAAGCAACTCAATATCTGAACCGATTACTGATTTTTTAACGGGAACAACTTTTACAAGCACCTCCATCTCCCCGCGGTTGTAAGTGATTTCATAGCTTGTTGTAAAGTCTTTTAATTCCTTTGTTTCTGCATTAGAGAGCTGAAATTGTGAAGCAGCTAAACCTCGTGTTTGAATAGCCAGTAAGCGTATATTTAAAACTTTATTGCTGTTTAGTTTAACCGAAGTATGATATTCAGGAAGGCCATTTAAGTTTATTTTAGGAAAATTTGCTGTAGGAAAGGTGGTAAATTTGACATAATTTTTTTTTCTAAAAAGATAATTATCATGGGTTTGCCATGTTATTTGGTGATACGTTTTACTTTCCATCCCCAATGCACCGTTGGCAAATAACAGCACAAACAAAAACAGGACTTTATCTATTTTAAGAAATAATGATTGCATAACAATATTAATTTTTGCTATTATTGAAACTTAGGAAAGATTGTAATAAACGCTTAACAAATGAAATTAATTGTGTGTATTAATCAAAACATGCCATTGTTGAAAACGTTTTATTGGCAACTTCTAACCTGGATAATACGTTATCCGAGTAAATGAATAAATGAAACAGGGGCACTTTTTAGGTATTTATAAATTATTGTTTATAGTTGCTGCACTGGCATTGGCACCTGACTTACAGAGTCAGGATCCTCAGTTCTCGCAATATTATGCCAACCCTGTTTACACCAATCCGGCATTTGCGGGAAGTTCAACAGTTGGTCGCGGAGTAATTAACTACAGAAGCCAATGGCCTTCCATTTCCGGAACTTTCAGAACGTTTTCAGCCTCCTATGATGAGCATTATGACGTTATCAATGGTGGCATTGGCATTATGATTACCGGAGATGAGGCCGGAGAAGGAACATTGCGCACTCTTAGTTTAAGTGGTGCATATTCCTATCAAATTGTTATCAATAAATACCTAACTGTAAGGGCAGGTTTACAGGCCTCCATTTTTCAAAAGTCAATTGAATTTGGCAAGTTAAAATTCTATGATCAGATTGTTAAACAAAGAGGTTTTGTTTATCTGACACAGGAATTACCAACGGCACCAACTGTTTTCTACACAAATTTCGCTGCTGGTGTGGTAGCCTATACCAATTATTTTTATGGCGGTTTTGCCGTACATAATTTAACTGAGCCAAGCCCTGATTTTTATAGTGGAAGCAATGACCAAAGTACAGTCCCTTCAGTTGTACCCATGCGATATACCGGGCATTTGGGCTTAATGATTCCTATTGTTAAAACCAGATTTGAGAAGCGTTCTACCAACTTATACCCGAATATTTTATATATGCAACAGAAGCAGTTTAATCAACTCAATGCAGGCCTTTATCTCAGTAAAGGACAATATGTGATCGGAGGGTATTTCAGACAAAATTCTGTAAATTCTGATGCAATAATATTTCTGTTAGGACTCAGACTTCCTAAGTTAAGGCTTGGTTTTACCTATGATGCAACGGTTTCAGATGCAAGACCGGGTGCACGGCAATCTTATGAGGTTTCCTTAGCTTTTGAATTGCGTAAAAGAACGCCAAAAAAGACCATTAGATCCATTAAGTGTCCTGAATTTTAATTTTTTTTGTACATTCGAGTAACTCAATCAATATATGAATCTGAGAATACTGGTACGTTTTTATTTTTTTCTCCTCCCTGCCTTAGCTATGGGCCAAGATCCGCAGCTGTCTCAATTCTATGCTAACCCAATTTATACCAATCCGGCATTTGCAGGCGCTGCAACCAATGCACGTGTTGCAGTTAGTGCAAGAAGCCAATACATAGGACTTAATAAGAATTATCGCACCGGAGTTGCATCATTTGATATGAATGTTGCTGAATTGAATGGTGGTATTGGACTTATTGCTCTTACAGATATAGCCGGTGACGGTAATCTTACATCAACTGTTCTAGGAGGCGTATATGCCTATCATCTTTCGTTAAATCGATACATTTCAATTCGTGCTGGCATAGAGGCCAATTATCACCAAAGGGTCTATGATTTTAGTAAATTCAGATTCGGAGACCAGATTGATGACAGGTATGGATTTACAAAACCTACTAATGAAAGAGTTGGGCAAGAACAAATAGGATTTATGAACTTCGGCACTGGTCTGGTGGTATATAGTAACCAGTTATATGGTGGTTTGGCTATTCACAACCTCACTGAACCCAATCAATCTTTTTATAACCCGAATGCAAGTAATGAGGCATTCAAATTACCCAGAAGATACACCGTACATGCAGGAGGCAATATTTTCCTTTCAAAACAAAGAAATGAGGCACTCCGAACCATATTATCTCCTGCGATTTTATATATGCAACAGCGCAATTTTAACCAACTCAACCTAGGTCTATATTATAAAAAACAATCCTTAACAACAGGATTATGGTTCAGACAAACCAGTAATAATGCAGATGCTATCATTTTTTTAATCGGCCTAAAATTTCCTAAATTCAGGGTTGGATACAGTTTTGATGCCACCATATCAAACGCTAGATCAGCTACTTACGGCTCACATGAGATTTCCTTGGGCTTTGAAATCTCCAGAAAAAAACAGCAAAAAAAGATGTTTAAGGCTTTAAATTGCCCAACTTTATAAGTAAAGAATAGGAATATTCTGCTTTTTTTTTCGTTAATTTGAAAATCTTTAAGACAATTATATCACTATGAAGCACGCTTCTAGATTTATTTATGTTCTGCTGTTCGCACAGATCTTGGTTTTAAGTTCTGCATGTAACAAAAATAAAAAATCAGCAACCACCGGATGGAAATATAATGATCCGAAATGGGGTGGCTTTGAACGCCACAAATTTACTGAACAAGAAACCGGTCCAGGTCTGGTTTTCGTTGAAGGTGGAACCATTACCCTTGGTTCGCAGGAGCAAGACGTAACCTATGAACGCAACAACTTGAAAAGACGCGTTTCCATCCCCAGCTTTTACATGGATGAAACAGAGGTTACCAACTTCCATTATCTCGAGTACCTTTACTGGCTGAATCGTGTTTATGTGAGTAATCCAATTATTCACCAAAAAGCATTGCCTGATACGTTGGTTTGGAGGAATAAACTATCCTACAATGAGCCTCATGTATTGTATTATTTACGTCATCCATCTTACAGAGAATATCCTGTTGTTGGTGTAAGTTGGCTGCAGGCTACTGCTTATGCCCAATGGCGGACAGATAGGGTTAATGAAATGATTATGGCTAGAGAAGGCTTGATTAATCTTTCGGTAGAAAAATCAGTTGATGACAATAACTTCAACACTGAAGCTTATTTACTTGGCCTTTATACGCCTGATGTAAAGAAGGAATTGAAAGATTTTGCGCCAAACGGCAAAACCAGATCAGTGAGGATTGAGGATGGCATTTTATTACCGGAGTATCGTTTACCAACAGAGGCCGAGTGGGAATATGCTGCATACTCTTACATTTCGCCTGATTTTAATGAGAATATTGATGTTAAAAGAATCTATCCTTGGGATGGTCTTACGCTGCGCAGAAGCGACACGGAGAAAACAAGGGGCAATATGTATGCGAACTACACACGCGGAAGAGGTGATGCAGCCGGTGTTGCAGGAAAATTAAATGATGGCTTCTTCTATTCGGCCCCAGTTAAAAGTGAAGAGTTTCTTCCTAATGATTTTGGCCTTTATCACATGGCCGGAAACGTAAGTGAATGGGTAATGGATGTTTATCGACCGCTTACTTGGGAAGATGCAAATGATTTGAATCCGTTCAGGGGTAATGTATACAAAACAAAAGTAACTGACGCAGATGGTATGGTTAGTGAGAAAGATAGCATGGGCCGAATTCCTTATAAGGATGTTGATCCTACTAAGATTACTCCGGGACAGCGCAGGAACTTTCAAAAAGCTGATAATATCGGCTTTAAAGATGAAATGAAATATACCGATATCGATCAGCAATATGAGTATATGGCGACCTCACTTGTAAACAACATAGCAAGGGTTTACAAAGGCGGTTCGTGGAATGACAAAGCATATTGGTTGCATCCTGGTAACAGAAGACATCTTGATCAGGATTTATCAACTGCTACTATTGGTTTTAGGTGCGTAATGGATAGGTTAGGTGATGCAAGAAAAAACTAATTAGTTAATAGCTAATTCTAACAAAATGGCCGATTCATTGAATCGGCCTTTTTGTTAGGTTACGCATAAATATATTTCATCAATCCATATGCAATGCGTAATCATAGAAAAGCCTTGGCCAATTTACATTACCATAATCCTCACCAAGCCTAA
>JBIIGU010000040.1:0-7118 GCA_044236275.1 Bacteroidia bacterium
TCTCCAATTCAGTTCAAATTGTTTAGTTTTTTGAAATTAGCAGGATTATTATTTTTAATTATTTTTATACATATACTAGGGGTGCGGACTAGTTTAGTTGCTTTGTATTTTCTATTGGTTTTTCATTTTGTAATATATATAAAGGCTATACGAATTAAGTTTTACAGACTACTGATAGGTATTGTCATATCTTTTGTACTTATAGGAATTTTGTTTTTGACACCTTCTATAAGATTAAAAATTGAGGATACGCAAAAGGATATTCTGATTTATAAAACTAATTCTTATTCGAATCATGCATCTATTTCCAAGAGGATTATATCATATGAAGCGGCAATTTCTATATGGAAGAATAATAAAATAATTGGTTGTGGAATTGGGGACATAAAGGATAATACCGACAGTTTTTTCAGAAGTAGGAAAAAGGAGGTTGATGTTCCAATATTGCCACATAATCAATTTCTTTTCTTTATGGCAGCAACAGGATTAATTGGCTTGCTCCTTTTCGTCATGTTATTTTATTATCCCTTCTTTTCAAAGGAGATAATTAATACCTTATCATTTAAAGGATATGTTATCATAATATCCTTGGCGTTTATGACTGAGCCAATGCTTGAAACACAGCTGGGGGTTGCTGTTGTGATGATATTTTATTCCTTAGAACTAATTGAAGCTAGAGAGAATTCAAAGACTCTTAAGGAACTTGTATTTAAGAAAAACCTCGCGTGAATTTATTAAAGCTATGATTAGCCCGAGTTTGCCATCCATAAAACCAAGTTTAAAGACATAATCTTTTATAAACTTAAATGCTGGTTTATAAATGAATTGAAGATAATTTGCCTTTATCCCTTGTTGATGATATGCTTCTGCCCCAATTTTTGCATAACGTTCTGATTTTATTTTGTGTTCCTTTACTGATGCGAAAGAGTAATGCAGTATGTGGCCTTGTAGATAATTGATTTTTGAGCCTGGTGCTAGATGAAAACGATCATGAGGATTAAGACCTGTCCATTCGCCTTTGGTTTTATTCCAGAGCCTTAATTTTTTGTCGGGATACCAGGCTCCATGTTTAATCCATTTGCCACAATAGCTATTCATACGATTTATTTCATATCCATCTGCATCTGGTGTTTTCAATTCTCTGATAATATTATTTTTAAGTTTATTGTCAACTGCTTCATCTGCATCTAAAGAAAGTACCCATTGATTAGTAGTTTTAGTTAGTACTAGATTCTTTTGTTGGATGTGCCCGAGAAAAGGCTGGTGATATACTTTTGCGCCTAAAGATTTGGCAATATTTACAGTTTCATCAGTAGATCCTGAATCCATTACAATAATTTCTGACGCAAAGTCAATTACGCTTTTTATGCATCTTGCAATATTTCGTTCTTCATTGTAGGTAATTATGGCTACGCTTAACTTATTCATTGAGATGCATATTTTAATTGAATACGTGTAAGACCTTTTTCTACACCAAGTAGAGAACAGTAATGATTTCCAAGAGATAAGATGAAGTTTGAACTATTTTTTCGATGATAATTTCCTGTTATTTTTATAAGAGCTTGTTTGTTGTTTTCCAAGTTGGTTACTAATATAAGAGAACCTTCAGGCAGATCCTTATGAAGCGCAACATACTCTTCTTCCATTGCCTGCAGGTAGCCGAACTCCTCGATTAGGCTCTCTTGATTTATTAATGCACTTTCTGAGCCGTAGTTTGCAGTTTTTGAAGAGTTCGGCTTATTCCATGATTCATATGGTTTTATTACTGCCAATTGACTAATTATAAGTTCTTGGCTAACTTCTATTTTGTTATTTTTCAGTTTATTCCATTTTATTAGATCTTGGTTGCTTATTTTATACTTAGTTGCTATCTTGAAGATGGTTTCTCCGGCTGAAACAATATGTATTCGTGGAATTTCCTTCTTTATTTCTTCAGCATTAGCATGTACATCATTTATTTTTTTTATCGAATCATTGGGTATTTTTTGTTGTATGATAGGGTTACGTGGTATTAGTATTTCCTGATTTTTCTTTAGCTTATTAAAATCAATATCTTTATTCATTGATTTCAGAGTATTAAGGTCTACATTGTATATCCTTGTGAGTTCAAGAGCGGTTTGACCTTTTTTTATCTGATGCTTGAAATATGCCTTGCCATTAATAAGCGTAATGCTTGTTGAATCTATATTCTGAGCATAAATCCCTAGACTTAAAAACACCATGAGTAGTGTTAAATTTATGTTCTTAATGTACTTACTCATTTTACTGTTTCAATTATAATAGTAGACCAAGCCAAAGGTTTATCATTAAAAAGGACTTTTGTTTGTTTCCATGTTTTATTGAATAATTCAGATTTTCGGTAATTCTCTAAAGCTTCTTTATTATCCCATTCACTAATTGTGAAGAGAATGTTCTTCTGTGAGTCATCATGGAGAATCGTCAGACTTCTGCAGCCTGGAAAAGAAGCAATATGTGATTTTGATTCATTGAATACTTTCATGAAATCTGTTACATTCTCCTGTTTAAATGATAACCGAACAATTCTTTTAATCATAAAACTCTATTATTACAGGAGCTCCAATTTTAAATCCTAATAATTGTGCAGCATTACCCTCATTTATTGCAATTTCAAGGAGGTTGAAACTATTGAATAAAGCTAATTCAGCACCAGGTTTTACCGATTGATATGAATCGGAAATATTATTAACATACAGTTTTCTTCGTAAAACAATACGGAAGCCCTTTTTATTTTGCTTTCTTTCTTCGAAAAGATCACGAGTGATGTTAGTTATAACATTATCATATCCATCTATGTATACAACGCCACCTCTTAGTATGTTCTCTTCTATAACAGGCATCTGCAAGTGGAGTTGATTTGAAGGGTAATCAATTGAAATGAGCGACTCAATCTGATTATTGAATAAGTATGAAATTGCTATTGGAAAGGAATTTAATTCAGGGAATGACTTATGCCCAGATACGGCATTGATTTTATAAAATTTGACATTAGTCTGTTCGGGAAAAATAAGTGATAGAAGTCCATTATCATAAGCTATATAATACTGATTGTTTGCATAGGCAATTATCAACTCTGCTGAATTTATGGCCCCAGTGCTTATTAGATGAATGGTATTATCTGGGAAGTAGTGAGCAGCGTTTTTAACAACAAAAGCAGCCTTAATTATATTGTGTGGTTCAATTGAATGATCAAAGTCAACCAAAACTGTATTGGGCAGCTCCTGCAGGATTTTTCCTTTCAGGGCAGCTAGATATACGTTGCCCTTGCCATAATCAGTTGTTAGTGTGACGATTGGCATTTTAATTATTCACAGTTAATCTTGAAATATTTAAGATAAAAGTAAGACAATATTATTATGCTTGCTATTATATTCGTGACAAAAATATCTATAGAATATAGGAATCAATAATAAATTTTTCTACGATTGGTAAATAAAGAAGTAAGTATTGAACATTCTGAGCCAACAGCTTTGCTGGGAGTGCATAATTCGAATCTGAAAATTATTCAGAAGTTTTTTCCTAAACTTAAAATTGTTTCGCGGGGGCATCAACTCATCATTAGCGGAGAATTAAAGCAATTGGAGATTTTTGAACACAAGCTGGCTGAGTTAGAGCGGTTTTTAGAAGAAGCGGGTACACTAACTGCAATTCAGACTGAAAGTATACTTAATAAAGGGATTAACAATACAGAAGCATTGCAAAGTGGCGGCACTGATGATCATGTAATTTTGTATGGTAATGGTGGTAAAGTTATAAGAGCAAAGACACCAAACCAGCGTAAAATGGTAGAGCTTATTGGGAAGAATGATATATTATTTGCAATTGGGCCAGCCGGAACCGGGAAAACATACACAGCAGTTGCATTGGCAGTAAAGGCGCTTAAAAATAAAGAAATAAAGAGAATAATTCTAGCAAGGCCTGCGGTAGAGGCCGGAGAGAATTTAGGGTTTTTGCCAGGAGATTTAAAAGAAAAGATTGATCCATACTTGAGGCCATTATATGATGCTCTAGATGATATGATACCACCTGAGAAGTTAAGAGCATATATCGAAAGCAGAACTATTGAAATTGCTCCTATGGCATTTATGCGTGGCCGCACTTTAGATCAAGCTTATGTAATTTTAGATGAGGCACAAAACGCAACGGATCTTCAATTAAAGATGTTCTTAACTAGGATGGGTCCGAATGCTAAGTTTATCATTACAGGCGATATTACACAGATTGATTTGCCCAAAAAGCAACAATCTGGATTGCTTAAGGCGGTAAAAATTTTAAAAGATATAGAAGGGATTGAGTTTGCCTATTTAAACTTTGAAGATGTGGTTAGGCACAAACTCGTTCGAAGTATTATTAAGGCATACGATCAGTACCAACAATAACCAGATTACATTATGGAGAAAGCGCTTGTCTCAACAAATTATTTTTTTAAAAACCAGGTTGGTTTTTATAGGGGTAAGGTTAGGGATGTTTATAACATCAATGAGGAATTACTTGTGATGATTGCCTGCGACCGCATATCTGCTTTTGATGTGGTATTAAAAAGAGCTATACCTTACAAGGGTCAGGTGCTGAATCAAATTGCATCTTTTTTTCTGGATATGGCAAGTGCAGAGGTTCCGGTTTGGAAAATTAATAGTCCTGATCCAAATGTAACCATTGGCCATACCTGCAAACCTTACAAGGTAGAGATGGTAATTAGAGGTTATTTAGCAGGCCATGCATGGCGTGAATATAAATCTGGTAAAAGGAGTGTTTGCGGAGTTGCATTACCTGAAGGCTTAAAAGAAAACGACCGATTACCTAACCCAATTATTACCCCTACAATAAAAGCTGATAAGGGGCATGATGAAGATATATCAAGAGAGGAGATTTTAAAGCAGGGTTTGATTAGCGAAGGCGAATATACCCAGATGGAAACATATACAAGAAGGCTTTATGAAATGGGCAGTAATCAGGCAAAACAGCAAGGACTAATTTTAGTAGATACAAAATATGAATTTGGTAATAAGGAAGGGAAAATCATGCTGATAGATGAGATACATACACCTGATTCTTCTCGTTACTTTTATGCAGATACGTATGAAGCGATACAAAGCAAAGACCAACAGCAGCGTCAATTATCAAAGGAATTTGTAAGACAGTGGCTGATTGAAAATGGTTTCAGAGGGAACGCAGGAGAATTGCAGCCGGAGATGAGTGATGAGTTTGTGCAAAGCATAACAGATCGTTATATAGAACTTTTTGAAAAGATAACCGGTGAAAAATTTGCAAAGGCAGATTATTCCGACATTGAAAAACGCATAGAAAATAACATTAATCAATATCTAAATCACAAACACTTATGAAAAAACTTGTACTCAGTTCATTATTAATTTATGCATTTTCATCGGTAAATGCTCAGAACGTTACAACCGTTTATGGTAGCGGCATTCAAGGCACATCAGTACCGTCAAGTGTTTCTGTTTCTGCAGTAACTTTTAATGCCCCTTATGCATTGGCCTTTGATAACAGCAATCGCATATGGGTATTAGAAAAAGATGGAAACAGGGTAAGAATGATTGATAGAAATGCCGGACAGGTTATTACTAGGGCTGGTTCATCTAGCTCAGGTGCAGGTAATGCAAATGGTACCGGACCCTTGGCCAAGTTTAATACGCCAAGAGCAATATTAATTGATTCATTGGGAAGGATATTGGTGAGTGATGAGCAAAATAACTGCATCAGGGCTATTTCTCCATTCCAAAATATTGGAACTGTTCAAAATGTTAGTACTTATGCCGGAATCAATAATAGTATAGGTGGCCTTAAAGATACCCTAATGGCTTATGCAGAGTTCAATATGCCTGCGGGCATGATAAAAGATGCAGTTGGAAATATTTACTTGGCGGATGCCGGCAATAATGCTATTAGAAAAATAAGCAATACCGGTATGGTAAGTACTATTGCAGGAGACGGTGTTGCAGGATACGTTGATGGGTATAAGGACAGTGCAAGATTCATAAATCCCATGGGTTTACTGTTAGTGGATGATAATAATTTGCTTGTTGCTGATCAGGGTAATGCCCGTATAAGGAAGATTAATCTATCTACTGGTATGGTTACCACATTTGCGGGTGATGGGATGAATGATTTTGATGACGGTACACTATTGACTGCCTCATTTATGTCACCAATAGGACTTGCAAAAGATAATGCCGGGAATATTTATGTGAGCGAGGGGATGCCAGGTCATACCATTCGTAAAATAACCGGAAATGAGGTAACTACATTTGCAGGCAAGGCTGATAATGATGGAGATATTGATGGTATGGGCACAAATGCCAGGTTCAATGATCCGGCCTTTATTTATTTTTATGACAGTTCCTTGTATGTATGTGATGCCGGCAATCATAAAATTAAGAGAATAACCTTACCTACAAGTTCGCCAACTTCATTATCAGAATTAAATAATCAATCAATGCTTTATGCTTTTCCAAATCCATTTATTGATTACTTTAATATTGAAGTTTATTCAGCAGAGGCTAACTATACAGTGACTGACCTTTCAGGAAAGCAGGTGCTAAGCGGCATGCTTAATACTGGTGTTCAAAAAATCAATGCCTCAAGCCTAGCAGAAGGGTTGTATATCTTTAATCTTGATTCAAAAGAAGGTAGGCAAGTAATTAAGCTGGTTAAAAAACCTTAGTCTTTGAAGTGCTTGTCTGTTTTGCTGTAGCCATGCTAATTGTTTCTTCATCATATAGCAGCACACAAGCACTTTTAAGTTTTATAATTTATCACGGCTGAAAGTTTCTTATTCAACTTTCCGAGACTTTGTGTGGTTAATGTTTAGTGATACTTGCTAAAAAGTTGATTAGCAATAAGCATTGAGGTATTAAAATTTTCCACCTTAATGTTGGTTTGCTCATTATTTTGGCTGAAGTAAGCCAGCAGATTTTCAGTTGCCATATTGCCAGTGAGTTTATCTGCAGCCATTGGGCAGCCGCCATATCCTTTCAATGTGCCATCAAACCTTTTGCATCCGCCATTGAAAGCAGCCTCTAATTTTTCATGCCAAGTGTAAGGGGTGGTGTGAAGGTGTGCACCAAATTCGATATGCG
>JBIIGU010000041.1:0-7061 GCA_044236275.1 Bacteroidia bacterium
ATGGAATAACGCATTGCATGATGGCTTTTACACTGTAACTGCTAAAGCCGGTCAGTCATACAAAATGGCATCATTGCCTGCAGAGGCTGTTAATCCGGCTTATCAGGCATACACTGCAACCAAAGATAAAATTGAACTTAAACTTTACACCAAAGTTGGTTTAGGAGATGGCACACATGCAAACAACCCATGGTTGCAGGAACTACCTGATCCGATTTCAAAAGCTACGTGGGATAATTATGCTGCCATTGGCAAAGTCACTGCAGATAAATTAAACCTGAAAGATGGTGATGTGGTTAAAATATCTTTTAAAGGCGGAAGCATAGAAAATCTGCCGGTATTAATTCAGCCCGGTCAGGCCAATGGTGTGGTAGCTGTTGCAGTTGGATACGGAAGAAACAGCGGAGGTAAGGTTGCTAAATATGTTGGTAAAAATGTCTACCCTGCTGCATCGTTCAATGGAAAAACTTTCCGCTACATGAATGGAGATATTACCGTTGAAAAAACAGGCGAAGATTATAGAATTGCGCATACACAAACACACCATACCATTGAAGGACGTAACCTGATACGTGAGGCTTCTTTAAAAGAATATATTAAAGACCCTAAAGCAGGCAACCATTTTGATGCGCACATCATTTCTTTATGGAGCGAGCGCGACAGCAAAGGTCACAAATGGAGTATGGCAATTGATATGAATGCTTGCACCGGTTGTGGAGCTTGTGTAGTAAGTTGTAATGCTGAAAATAATGTTCCTGTGGTTGGTCGCAAAGAAATATTGCGTGGCCGCGAAATGCACTGGATTCGTATTGATAGATACTATCGTTTTAAAGATAAAGATGGCAGAAGCGCTACACGTGAGAAGAATTTTGCAGGCTCAGCTTTAGGCAAACCAAACGAAGCATTAATTGATAACAGCCCTAACTCAACAACCGATTTCGAAAACGTTGCGGTGCAGTTTCAGCCGGTAATGTGTCAGCAATGCGGACATGCACCTTGCGAAACTGTTTGTCCGGTTCTTGCAACTGTTCACAGCTCAGAAGGTCTAAACCATATGGCCTACAACCGTTGCGTAGGTACACGTTATTGCGCAAACAACTGTCCTTTTAAAGTTAGACGTTTCAACTGGTTTAAATACCGCGCTAACGATGATTTCGATTTCTACATGAACAACGACTTGGGACGCATGGTAATCAACCCTGATGTTACCGTTCGCTCACGTGGGGTTATGGAAAAATGCTCATTCTGTATTCAGCGTATTCAGGCAGGTAAGCTAATGGCCAAATTAGAAAACCGTGTTGTGAAAGACGGAGATATCAAAATGGCCTGTCAGCAATCATGTCCATCCAATGCAATTGTTTTTGGTGACTTGAATGACCCGAACAGCGAAATTTCAAAACTCTACAAAAACGAAAGAAGCTATACCATGCTTGAGGAATATAATGTGCAAGCCTCTGTTAAATATCTTACAAAAATTCGCAACGTGGAAGATGCAATAGCCGGAGAGCACAAAGTAAAAGGCCATGATGGTGGACACGAAGAGCACAAGGAAAAAGCACACGAAGCAGCAGAACATCATTCTTAATTTATTAATCAGAAATTAATTAAAGTAACATGTCATACGAATCTCCGATAAGAGAAACATTAGTAACCGGTGGCAAAACATACGCAGATGTAACCAATGACATTTTGCGTCCGCTGGAGCAAAAAGCAACCAAAAGTTGGTGGTTTGGATTCACCCTTTCCGCCCTGGTACTGGCATTGTGGATTGGTGCCACCACCTACACAGTAATGGTAGGTTTGGGTGCATGGGGCATAAACAAAACAGTTGGCTGGGCTTTCGATATTACCAACTTCGTATTTTGGGTTGGTATTGGTCATGCCGGCACGCTAATCTCAGCAGTATTGCTTTTGTTCCGTCAGAAATGGCGCATGTCAATTAACCGCTCAGCAGAGGCGATGACCATTTTTGCGGTAATTTGCGCGGCCTCATTCATTCTTTCACACATGGGTCGCCCTTGGATGGCTTACTGGCCTGTTCCGCTGCCGAATGCATTCGGTTCATTGTGGGTTAACTTTAACTCGCCTCTTGTATGGGACGTATTTGCCATTTCCACTTACTTCTCGGTTTCATTGGTATTCTGGTATATCGGTTTAATACCAGATATTGCTTCCATTAGAGACAGAGCAACGACCAAGGTTCGTAAATTCGTATATAACTTTTTCTCTATGGGCTGGAATGGTTCTACCCGCACCTGGCACAGATATGAAATGATTTCATTGATCCTTGCAGGTATTTCTACCCCACTTGTATTATCAGTGCACTCCATCGTATCAATGGACTTTGCTACATCATTGGTTCCTGGCTGGCATACCACCATCTTCCCTCCATACTTTGTGGCTGGTGCTATTTTTTCAGGATTTGGAATGGTGTTAACCTTGCTTGTTGTTGGTCGTGTAGTGCTTAAACAAGAAAATTATATAACCATGGGCCACCTGGATGCTATGTGCCGCATTGTAATGCTAACAGGTAGTATGGTAGGTTTGGCTTATATCACTGAATTCTTTGTTGCCGCATATTCTGGAGTAGAATATGAACAATACGCTTTTATTAACCGTGCGTTCGGTCCATATTGGTGGAGCTACTGGACAATGATGACCTGTAATTTGATTGCTCCTCAGGTATTCTGGATTAAGTGGGCACGCTCAACACCATGGTTTATTTTCCTAATGTCTATCATAGTGAATATAGGAATGTGGTTCGAGCGTTTTGTAATTATCGTTACCTCTCTGCACCGCGATTTTATACCTTCAAGCTGGAGTATGTATACACCTACGATTGTTGAAGTAAGCATCTTGATTGGTTCTTTCGGATTGTTCTTTACTTTATACTTCCTGTTCTGCCGCTACTTACCTACCATTAATATGGCTGAAATAAAATCAATTATTCCTACGCACCATGCCGATCACGGAAACGGCCAACCTGCGCATGGTGAACACGCCAAGAAAGGAGATGCAGTTCATGGATAATAAAATGCTATTGGGGGTTTATGATAATCCCGATTCAACCTACATTGTTACCAAGCAATTGGTAAAAAGTGGTTATGATGTTCATGATGTATATACACCATTTGCCGTTCACGGATTAGATCGTGTAATGGGTGTGAAGAGAACACGCCTTTCCATTGCAGCATTTGTTTTTGCAATGTGTGGGGTTGCTTCTGCACTTACGTTAATTACTTATGCTTCCGCTATTGATTGGCCTATGAATATTGGTGGTAAACCATCACTCATCGGACCAGATTATATTCCAATCACTTTCGAATTGGGTATTTTATTTACAGCATTTGGCATGGTGGGTTGTTTCTTTATTGTAAACCGTATGTTCTGGGGACGAAATACAGATGTGATTGACATTCGCGTAACGGACGATCGCTTTGTGATTGCAGTTAATATTCACGAAAACAAAACCGATGTGAAAGCACTTGAAGGTATTTTTGTTTCAGGTGGTGCATTGGAAGTAAGAGAAAGGATTAAAGAAATATGAAGAAATTAGTTTACACACTGCTTGGATTGGCAGGTTTAGCTTCATTAATAACAGCCTGCAGTGCAGGTGGGGATAATCCGGGTATTGAGTATGCCCCAAATATGTATCACTCTTTTGCGTATGAGCCACTATCGCAACTTGCCGAAGAGCCAAATGCCATTAATCCGCATGGAATGAATATGCGTGAGCCGGTAAAAGGCACTATTGCCCGCGGTCAGTTGGACTACGCCAATTACAGCGTAGTAAAATCAAACGATAATTATGAAGCTGCAAGCGCATGGAAAAATCCTTTGCCAAAATCTGCTTATAACTTAGCCGAAGGTGAGCGTTTGTATAATATCAACTGTACGCCTTGTCATGCTGAAGATGGAAAAGGTGAAGGCACAATCGTAAAAGACGGAAAATATCCAAGGGTTCCTGCCTACAGCGATCGTTTACCAACAATTAATGCCGGTAAAGCATTTTACTCCATTACCCACGGCAAAAACCTGATGGGAGGTTATGGTACGGTGCTTTCTCCAACTCAGCGCTGGCAAGTTATACACTATATTTATGAATTAAGTGGCGCTGCACCTGCTCAGGCCGAAACAACAACCAACTAATCACCTGATAAAAAACTCATATACAATGGAACATACAGACGTTCAAATCAGAGAAGAAAAATTTGTTTTCACCGACAAGGCGAAGCGCCTTTCATTCATCCTTATGGGTGTAGGCTTACTGCTTGCTTTAATCGGATACTTTACCTACCATCCTTCCATTGAAGGATTTACTGATGAGCAAAATCATCACCTTCCTATGAAAAGATTATTGGGAAGCATGCTGTTTAACGGCTATTTCTTTTTTATCATTTCTACCTGTGCTGCAATTTTTATAGCAATAAGCCAGTTGGCTAATGCCGGTTGGTATGTTGCTATTCGCAGAATACCTGAAGCCATGAGTGAATTTATGGCCTATGGAGCAGGCATTGTTATTTTGGAATTGCTTGTTGTTTTAACTACATTATACCATTGGGCACACGATGGTGTAATGCAAAGCGATCCGCTACTTGCCAAAAAAACGTGGTATTTAAACAAAGGATTTTTCTATGCCCGTGTTATTTTATTTACTTCATTCTGGATTTGGTGTGCTGCCAAAATACGTCAATGGTCGCGTGAGGAAGATGTAAATTCTACCGGTTTACTTGATACCACTTATTTCGATAAATCATTCCGCTTATCGGCTGCATTCCTTTTTGTATTTGCATTTACCTTCTCCATGTTTGCTTGGGATGTTACCATGAGCATGGATGCACACTGGTATTCTACCATATTTACCGTTTATAACTTCGCTACCGGATGGGTTAGTGCATTAACCACAATTTACCTTTTAACGTGGTACCTACGCTCACAAGGCTATTTAAATATTGTTACTGATGAGCATCAACATGACTTGGGTAAATTTATGTTTGCCTTCTCTATTTTCTGGACCTATATGTGGGTTGCTCAGTTCCTCTTAATTTGGTATGCAAATATTCCGGAGGAAGTAGCCTATTACAAGCCACGTTTAGAAGGTACATACAAGCTTTCCTTTTTCTTTAATATCGCAATGAATTTCTTTATTCCTTTCTTCTTGTTTATGAGAAGAAGTGCAAAGCGTCATAAAGGTTTAGGAGCATTTGTTGGCGCATGTATCCTTATCGGACACTGGAATGATTGCTATCTAATGGTGATGCCGGGAGCAATGAATTTAGCTACCGCAATAACTGAACATAACCCTACTGGAATTATTGAAACTCCTTCTCAAGGATGGGGACTAATGGAACTTGGTTTCCTCAGTTTATTTGGCGGACTGTTTTTATTTGTAGTGCTTAAAGCACTTACCAAAGCAAATCTGTATCCTACAAAACATCCATTCATTATGGAAAGCGCATTGCATGATACAGGTGTTTAATTGTTAAAACATTTCTACCAAAGCCTTCCTGAAATCAGGGAGGCTTTTTTTATGTTTAATCTTTGCACTCCATAAGCAGCAAATCTCCTTGGCTGTGCGAAATGGTAACAAAACCATCATCTACTACCTGATTGCTGCTGCCGCTTCGATAGCCAATAGCAAGAGATTCGTTGTGCAGGTTATATTTTAATCCTGACGTTATAACACCTTTTACCGTGCCCACAGGCATAAGCGAAAGAACAGTGCCGGCTGCATACCATTTTTTAAATTGCCCGCAGAGCGGAATAATACGTGAATAATCATCATACATCACAATATTGATTTGTGATTTGTAACGAACAATGTCTGTTACATTGGTGAGATTATGATCGGCCCTTCGACCGGTGGCCCAAACAATATTTACAGCCGCTAAACCTTTATCAATTAAGAACTCAATTCCTTTTTGCAAATCGGTTTTGTTCTGATCGGGTGTATGAATAATCTCAATAGGCATTTGTTGCTGCAATTGCTCTAACGAATGATCATGGCTATCAAAGTCGCCAAGCAGGGCATCCATCTTAATACCCAATTCCAGCACACGGTGTATTGCCCCGTCAAGCACCAATACATACGGACTCCACTCAAGCAACTGACCAAGCAAATCAGTGGAGCATGCTTCACCATTTGCAATGATTAGTGCAGGTTCTTGCCCTTCTTTAACAAAATGATGTGATGACATAATCTATTTTGAATAGCTATACTACCTAATAATAACCTCATCAATAATTGCCTCTCCTGCAAATTGATTAACCAAATCAATTAGTTTGCCTCTAGAATAAGTGAGCTCATTTTTAAGTGCCGGTGATTCGATATGCAAAAACAACTTACCCTTACTCAAATATATTTTTTGGGTGTGCTTAGCAATTAGTGTACCCACTAGCTGCTCCCATGCATTAACAAGATTAACTTCTACGAGTTTGCTCTTCATGGGTTTTGAATCCACTAATTCTTTTAGCACCTCTTGTATGGTTTGTTCATTCGATTTTCTGACCATAATCAAATTTCGTTTATTATTCCGTTATCTATATTAAAATATTTTACATGAGCCGGGATAGATGAAAAAACATGTTGCAGCCTTTCCAAATGCGTATCACTAACAAATATTTGTCCGAAAGAATCTTCAGCAATCATCATTAATAATCTTTCCAGACGATAGGCATCCAGCTTTTCAAAAATATCATCAAGCAGCAACAAAGGCTTAACTCCGGTTAATTGTTTGAGGTAATTATACTGAGCCAGTTTTAAGGCAATAATAAAACTCTTTTGCTGGCCTTGTGAACCGAATTTTTTAAGCGCATAATCACCTATAAAAAAACCAATATCATCCTTATGAATACCTTTGGTCGTTCGGCCTGCCATCATATCTGAATGCTCACTGCGCTTAATCAGTAAATCAAACGGTTCATGGTTGATATCACTCTCATAAACAATATTCACCCACTCATCACTTGAAGCCATTTCCTGATAGAAGACGCGAAAGACAGGAATAAATTTATTCAAAAAAGTCTTTCTGGTTTCATAAATCAACTTACCAGCAGTGCAC